>NZ_JQMV01000001.1 GCF_000744885.1 Thermus amyloliquefaciens
CTCTTTGCGCGAAGGCGAACTTTCGCGCAGGAAAGGGCGAAAAGCGACCAAACTGGCCCTCGGACTGCATAGGCTTGCCATGGATCCCGGGGGAGAAGGCGGGTTTATGCAAGACGCCTCACGGAGATCCCGAGGGGGGGAAGGGCATCCTTTTGCAGTCCGGCCCCTTACCCTGAACCCCGTGGACCCCGCCCCCTGGCCTCCCACCGGGCCCACCTGGAAGGCCCCGCCCACCTCTCCGCCTCCCGGGCGGAAGGTCCTCCGCCTGGAGGCCCTGGGCCTCTTCGCCCGGCTGCGCCGCTTCTGGTGCCCCAAGAAGGAGGTCTTCCCCCCGGGGCTCTTCTGGGTGCGCCTCCACCTGCGCACGGACGGGGAGGGGTTCGCCACCTCCCTCCACCTGGCCGCGTGCCGCCCCTGGGGAGGCCCCGTGGGGACGCTTCCGGGGAGCCCTTGGCTTCACCCTCCTGGGGAGTGGCTTGGGGCCCTGGAGGGGGTGGGCGGGTGCGCGTGCGGCTTCCCGGGGAGTCCCCTTCGTGGTGCGCTTCCCGGCCCGGAGGCCACCTCCTTCCCGCCCCCGGGGGCTGGTGCTGGCCCGGGGGTGGTGGAGCGGGAGGCTTTTGGGGAGGCGGTCCTGCGCCTGCCTCTTCCTCCCTCGGAGCTCCCCGGGCCCCCTCCCGGCCTCTAAGGCCCTAGAAGGCCGCCCCTCGAGGGCCAAGGGGGGAAAGCCCCCACCCCTCCCCCGGCCTTCCAGGGGCCCCCTAGGCGGCCGAGGGCCAAACAGAAAACCCCGGCTGAAGGTCAGCCGGGGGTGGGGGATAAGGGTGTCCCCCTGTAAGGGTGGGCTTCTCGCCCTGAGATTCGTGTCCTTCCGGGCCCGCAGGCCCTTCCGGCCACCGCCGGGAACCCCCCGCGGGGAGCTCCGGGCTTCCCATCTCCCGGTTTCTGGGCCCGGGAACGCCCCCTCCTGTACGGCCGGAGGACGCCGTGGCTGGCCCGTTTGGCCGGCCTTCGCCGCCACGGTTAGGCCCGTGGCCACCACCGCGTTGAGGCCCGCGGCCAGCCGGCACTCTGGCAGTTCCCTTCCCCCCTGTGAGGCCGGGGGACCACGGCGACTCCCGCTGCGCCCTCTCGGGGCGACCTTCTCGGCCAGGCCGACCTCCCGGTCAACCCCTTCTCGGCCCTGTCGCCCCCTGGCGTTTTGGGACGCCGCCTGGCGGTCGCCGCCACGGTTAGGCCCGTGGCCGCCACGCTCCTCCCTGTGGCCAGGATCCACCTCCTCCCGGAGGCTTCCCCGGTGGGGGTAAGCGCCTGTGGTCGTGATCGTCAACGTCCCCTCGGGTACTCCACCTTCCCCTCGGGATCCCTCTCCCGGTTGTCGGGGCAGGGGTTGCCCCCCGCCCCCGAAGCGGTGCCGAGGCCCCCTGGGTGGAAGCCCCAGGGTAAGCCGGTCTGCCCTTTCCTAGGCCCTTAGGCCAGGTTCCACCACGGCGGGTACGGGGCCCCACCGCAGCTTCCCCCCTCGTACTCGGGCAGTCTCCCCCTCTCGCGCGCCGGGTTTTCGCCGCCGCCTCGGGAGGCCTGGCCTCCGTACGCCGCACGGCTACTCCCCACGGCTCACCTGTCCCCCTTCGTCCCTGCTGCCACAGGTCCGGGGTCCAGGCCGAGAGGTTCCCCCGTTAGACCGCGGTACCTGCCACCTTCCCGCCTTCGCTATGCCCTGGCCGCTTGCGTGGCCCTTTCCCCCTACGAGGTTCCGGAGCTCGGGGTACTCCGGGCACGGCCAGGACTTCACGGACCCCAGGCGGGGGGCTCGGAGCAGAGGGGGAGTCGCACCCCCCCCGTTACAGGCCTAGCTATCGTGCGCCCCAGGTTATCCGGTGCGGGTCTCCCCTTCCGTTTTCCCTGGTCAGCGGGCCTCCAGTCTCCCTCAGCCCCCTGGTGCCTCACGGCACCCTCAGCACCGGCCTGCTCCGCACACGTGATGGGGCTATGGGTTCACCCCATCCCGTGGGTGGGCCTTTCACCCACTTTCCCGCGGTCAGCCCTGGGGGTTCGCCCCCAGGACCCTTTCCGGGTCGCCCAATCTCGCCCCCGATCCCTCGGGGTATGTGGATTGCGGTCGAACCGGAGGCTGTGCCCCCGGAGCGCCGCGTTGAGTGCGGGGCGAGCCAGGATTTTCCCCCGGCACCCCGCTTCCCCGGCGTTCGCCATCGGAGTGGCAGCTCCTAGGCTACTTGTCCGGCCCCGGCACCACCGGGTTAGGGTTCAGCCCCCAGCCTACTTGGGCCCGCCGCCCCGGGTCAAGCGGGTTGCCCAAAGGAACCTCACTAAGAGCCCAGGAACGCCCCGGAACGCGTGAAAAAAAGCGTAATCCCTTGACAACCCCCGCCCCCCCGCGCTACCCTCGCCTCAAAGGAGGCCATCATGTCTGTCTTGACCCGCCTGGAGAAGCGCCTAAAGGAGAAGGCCAAGCCCCGCCTCGAGGAGCGCCTCACTCTGCGCCTGGATCCCGCCACCCATAGCGCCCTGGAAGCCCTCGCCAGGGAGCACGGTATGACGCTTTCCGAGCTCGCCCGAGAGGCCCTGACCGGAGGAGTACCGAGCTAGGGCGACAAAAGAGAAGGCGCAAGAGCCGCCTAACGAGCAACCCGAAGAGCCTTCCGACACGCCCCCCTCCGACACGCCCCCCCTCTTCTCCGGGGCCGCCCAGGAGTAGACCGCCATGACCGACCCCGAGGACTACCCCCTCCTCAGAGGCCAGACGGCCCTCCTGGCCCAGGCCCTGCGCCTGGTGAGCCGGGACGGGTACACCTGGTGGCAGGTCCAGACGGCCCCCGTGGAGAAGGTCTTGGCCGCCGTGAAGAAGCTGGACGAGAAACACGCGGTCCTCATCGCCCCAAGGCCCGGGCCATCCGGAAGGAGGCCCGCCTCCCCGTGGCCCACCTCCTCCTGGCCCCGGTGAGCGTGATGCCCCCGGAGAACCCTCCTCCCACCTGGCCCCTCATGCTCCTGGCCACCCAAGAGCTCCCCGGGGAGAGGATGCAGCGGGTGGAGGACCGCCCCCTTACCTGGGTGGCGTGGAGGAAGGAGGCCTGGCGGGCCACGTACGTGCTCAAACCGGACCAGCGTGGGCGGTGGACATGGTTCCTCACCAAGGAGTTCCACCGGGCCCTCCTGGAGGAGGCCCTGGCCTACGCCGCCGAAGGGGACTGGAGGGCCCTCGTGGGCCACATGAAGGCCCTGGGGAACCTGCCCATGTTCAGCGGGGTGTGGAGCCAGGTCCAGGAGATCCGCCGCAGGGTGCAGAAGCTCTGGGGGACCGGCACCTGCGGGATCCCTCGGGCCAATGGAAGGCCCCGCCCTGGCGGAAGGCCGTGGAGGCGTGGCCCAAGGCCCCCTCTCCCCCATCGGGATGCGCCTCTACCCCGAGGAGCCTCCCCGGACCCTCGGGGAGTGGTGGGAGGTCCACCGGAAGGGGGGCGGAGGGTGATCCGGCGCCTCGCCGGGGTCCTCTGGGCCCTGGCCCAGACTCTCCCCGACCCCGAGCGGGACCCCGACCTGGGGCCCTTCTGCACCTACCTGCGCCAGAAGTACGGCCGCCACGCCCTGGACCTCTCCCCCGGGGCCTGGGAGGAGGGCCTCCTGGACCTCATCGCCGAGACCATCGCCGAGGGGTGGGACCGCTATGGGGCCCCTCGGCCGCCGGGATCCCGAGGGGGAGGGGTACATCGCCAGCGCCGAGGTGGGCCGGAAACCATCCTCGCGCGGGGCCAGACGAAGCGGGAGGCCTACCGGGAGGCCCGGAGGGCGTGGGTGCGGCGGCTTTTGGGGTAGACGGGACGGTCCAGCTGGAGTGACCGGATCCCAAGGAGGGCTGCTTTGTCTGGGTGGCCTGGTCCGGCACGGCCGGAGGCGGGGTCCATCGGGACCGGAGCCGGATCGCCCGCCACGAGCTCATGCCCCACCTTTCCCCCACCTCCGGGGAACACCTGAACTGAGCCCGGGATGACCTCCTTGCCCGGGCCTGGGAGTCCATTGAGGCCTACGGCCGCGAAGGCCGAGGGGAGGGAGGCGGGGAAGGCCCCCTGGTCTACGCCCTCTTCCAGGGAGAGGAGCTCCGCCTGGTCGTCGTTCCGGAGGGCCCCATCCTGCCCGACCGGACGGCCTAGGCCCCGCCTTCTCCCAGGTGGGGAGGGCCTCCAAGAGGAGGCGAGAGAGGGCCCTGGGGTCCGAGAGGCGCCGGCTGGCGTCCAGGATCTCAATCCCCAAGAGCCTTCCCTCCCTGTCCCAGTCCAGGGCCACCCCCGGGGCTACCTCCTCCACCGTGGCGGGGCCCTCCCCGAAGGCGATGTAGAGGGCATCGGCTTCCGGGTCGTAGGTGATTCGCATGCTTCCTCCTTTCAGAGACCCCCCTTGGGCAGGAAGTAGACGTAAACGGTGATGACCACTAAGGCGTCCTCTTCCTCCACGAAGATGGGCCGAACCTGCTTGGCATTGTAGCGCCGACCGTTCCACTCCCCCGCGAAAGGGAACTCTAGGGTGGCGCTCCACCTTCCCTCCAGGGCTGGCGCCCAGGGGGCTTCCCGTATGGCCCGCTCCACCTCTTCCTGGGTGGCTCCTCGGGCGAGGCGCATACGAGCGTGGGCGGTGAGCCGGACGGGCTTCTCCCGCACGCCCCTGAGCTTACCCAAGGAGGGCCGCTTTGTCTGGGTGGCCTAGGCCCTTCGGTGCGCCCTTCCGGAATCGCCCCAAGGGGGTGAGCGCCCGCTCAGCGCCGGGGGTGAGCGGTAAGCGCTCACCCTGAGCGCCTGGGTAGACTGCGGTCATGGACCACTCGGAAGGGGAAGACCTCGGCCAGACCCTCCTGCCCCCCACCTGGCCGCCCGGGCCCTGGGGGTCTCCCCGGCCACCCTCCGGCGCTACGCCGCCCTGTGGGAGGGGGTGGTGGGCCCCCTGCCCCGGGACCCCCGGGGGGCCGGCTCTGGCCCAAGGAGGCCCTGGCCCGCCTCCAGGCGGCCAGGGAGGTCCACCTTCGGGAAGGCCTCCCCCTGGAGGAGGCCCTGGCCCGGGTCCAGGGGGACTTCCCGGCCGCCGGCCTCGCCCTCCCCTCCGAGGGGGAGGCCCTGGCCCTCCTCCGGGCCCTGGCCGAGCGGCTGGAGCGGGTGGAGGGGGAGCTCCGGGCCCTGCGGGAGGAGAACGCCCGCCTCAGGGAGGTCCTGAAGGCCCTGGAGCCCCCGGTCAGCGAAGCTACCTTGAGGAGGCGGCCCTGGTGGCGGTTCTGGGGGCGGTGAGGGGCCTTTTGCTTCCTAGGATCCCGGGGTGATCGGCCCACGCTGGCTGGCGAAACTCATGGACCGGCCGGTATCATGCAAAAAGAAGCCCCGGCCAGTTAGGCCGAGACCTCCCCGCCAGGAGGCCTCCATCCTAACCCGGCCGGGAGGAAGGAGGCAAGAGTGGAAACTCCAATCCGGCCGGGAAGCCTTCATCACGAGGAAGCCCGTAAAACCCTTGCCAGCATTCTGAACCTCCTCCAGAAGGACCGCGCCCTGGGGGAGAGGGCCCTCTCCCTCTTCGCGGCCTTCTACGGCCTCCCCCTGGAGGCCCTTCGCGCCCACCTCCTGGCCCTCCCCCCCGCTCGGAGCGGGCCCGGGAGGCCTTCCAGCGGCCCTACCTCGCCCACTTCGCCCAGACCCTCCCCGCTACCCCTACGCCACGGACGATCCCCAGGCGGGGGTGCGCGTCTACAAGCGGGAGAACGCCCTCAAGAGGGTCTACGTCCAGGTGGGCCACTACCCCCACGCCGTCTTGCGGCTCGTGGTGGACGTGGACCTCCCCTGGCCCCAGGCGGAGGAGAGGCTTCGTGCCCTCCCCCCCTCCCTGGTCCTGGTCAACCCGCGATCGGGCCACTTCCACGCCTGGTACGAGCTGGACCCCATCCCCCTCAAGCCCCCGCCCGGGCGGGAGGAGAGCCTGAAGGGGCCCTGGCCCTCCTGGCGGAGGTGGAGGCGTTGCTGGAGGCCTACTACGGGGCGGACCCCAGCTACAACGGCCTCCTCTCCCGGAACCCCTTCCTCCACCCGTCGGAGTGGACCTGGGGCGGGGGGAAGCGGTGGAGCCTGCGGGACCTGCACCGGGAGCTCCGGGGGCTCCTCCCTTCCGGGAGGCGCAAGCGGCTGGATCCGGGGCTGGCCTCCTACGGGCGGAACAGGACCCTGTTTGACCGCCTGCGGGCGGAGGCCTACGCCCAGGTGGCCTTCTTCCGGGGCGTCCCCGGGGGCCGGGAGGCCTTCCGGGCCTGGGTGGAGCAGAGGGCCCACGCCTTGAACCAGGCCCTCTTCCGGGACCACCCCAAGGGGCTCCTGAGCCCCCGGGAGGTCCACCACACGGCCAAGAGCGTGGCGAAGTGGACCTACGACCGCTACCAGGGCGGACGGGTGTACGCGGTCTCCTCCACGGGGAGGCCGGACCGCAGCCGGCTTTCCCCCAGGCCCGGGCCCTGATCCCGCCCCTCGGGGGTCAGACGCTCCAGCAGGCGGTGCAGACGGGGGCCTCCCTCGGGGGGCGGAAGCGCGGATCCCGGCGGAGGCAGGAGGCCGAGGAGAAGCTCACGGAGGCCCTGCGGATCCTGCAGGTTCGGGGGGAGCGGATCACGGCCACCGCCCTGGCCCGGGAGGCGGGGGTGCACAGGAACACGGCCGCTAAGTGGCTGAAGAAGATGCGGAAGTAGCGTCCAGGACGGGGCAAACCCCCAAAAGTGCACACAAGCCTGGTGGCTATCAGAGTATACAGGCGGGGGTGCGGGGGTGCGCCCCCCGCCGGCCCCGAAGGGGCCGTATAAGCAAGCTGAGATAGTCCCCGTAGCGTAGCTAACGGCTAAAGTCCCCCCTCTTTTTCCGCAAACTGCAAAAATTCCCTTTTCCTTTGGGTAGATAACCCGAGATCCGAGAAAAAGTGAGATACCTCACATATTTACCCCGCCCGCACGCGATTTTCATCGTCCAGGACGACAAAAACCTCGGTTTCCCCCTCGAGGACCGCCCCTAAAACGGCTTTTAAGGCGGGGGGTGGACGGGGGCACCCCCTTTACCCCTCCCCCCGCCCCCCGGCCTTCTAGGGGTCTTAGGACGGGCCAGGGACCCCTTCCCGGGGGAGGGTGGGACCCGGAGAAGAGGGAGGCCGGGCCTCTACTCGGGGCGGCGGGGGAACCCCCGCATAAACCCCACACTCCTTGAGGCCTAGGATCCCGGGCCTTTCCCCAGCATAATCTTGCCGCGATCCTGGGGCTTTCCCCGCAAGCCTATGCACCCGGCCCCCGGTTTTCCGGCTTCCTGACGGCCTTTCTTGCGCGAAAGGTGGCTTTCGTGCACCTACCCCCCTGGAAGGGCCTGAGCGGGCTTTTGAGGCGGGGGGGGAGAGGGGGTCAAGGGGGAATAGCCCCCTCCCCCACCCCCGGCCTTCTAGGGGCCTTAGGGCGGGCCGTGGGCCCCTCGGGGGTGCGGTGTGGCCTCACCGAGAATCTCATGGAGAGGTGCGGCGGGGAACGAAGATGCGGGACCAAAAGCCCGGGCCTTTTCCGAGGAACCGTAGAAGTGCAAGTTTCAGCTGGCTTTCTCGCAGAGGACAGCGCCAGAAGTTTCTAATAATCGAGGAGCCGGCCGCTGCGCCTTCCCCAGCTATAACTGTGGGCAAATGCCACGCCGCCAACCAACACCCAAAACACGGTTACAGCCAGTAGCGGCCCGAACCCCTCTCCTAGAAAAACCCTAACCGCCCATTCCAAGGGATTCAGCGTGTTCAATGTGCGTAAGGCTAAGGGTAACTTTTCCCCTGGCACGAAGAACCCGGAAAAAAGGAGAAGATAAAAGGTGAGCATCTCGGTAAAGCTCCCCACTTGCTTGTAGCGCAGTGAGGCTGCGAGCAACGAAAGGCCGAGCCCCCAAACGCCTGTCAGCGCCAGCAAGCTGGCGGCCAGCGCTTCCGGCCCGAGGCCAGCCAGCGAAACACCGCTCAGCCTAGCGTAAACTGCTAGGGCAGCGACCCAGGGCAGGGCCATCGAAAGCTCAGCGAGGGAGAGCGCAACGACAAGGGCCGCGGGGGAGTGGGGCGAGGCGAGCAACCGGCCTAGCGTGCCCAGATAAGCTTCCTCCAGAAAGAAGTTGGCCATCCTTGCCAGCAAGTGCGCGGCGAGATACCAGAGTAAAAATCCGGCTACGTAGGCCGGTCGCGCTGAATACCCCTGGCTGGTATACAGAATGGCGGTAAAGAAAAACACCTTCACTAAAAGTCCAAGCGCATAATCGGTAAAATAGCGCCTCTGAAGGGCAAAGCTGCGTGCCAGAAAAGCGCGAAAAAGGGGAGTCACCGGTACACCTCCAAAAGCCAATTCCGGAGCGTTTCTGGGTCATGGACCCCTTTGGCTGCGAGATCCGAACGAACCGCGATCTCGCGAACTTCACCTCCTTTCAGCACTATGAAACGGTCGGCAACTTCCCAGGCCAAAACCGGGTCGTGCGTGGTAATGAGAACCGTGGGGAGTTCCTTGATACGCGCAATGAGGTCGTTTTGCGATTGGAGATCGAGCCCCAAGGTCGGTTCATCGAGGACATAGGCCGCAGCTTCCTGTATCAGGGTGCTGGCAAGGGCGAGTCGCTGTTTCTGTCCACGCGAGAGGTTCTGGGCCAACCGGTCTCTCGCTTCCCCCAGACCAAACGCGGACAGCAACTCTAAGCCTTTCTCACGGATGGTGCGTTCGGGGACACCCGCGAGCCTGCCGTAAAAAAGCAAGTTCTCCCAGGCTGTCAGGTATCCGTAGAGGTTCTCGGCCTCCTCAAAAAGAAAGCTTAGCCAGCGCCGTTTGCCCGGAGTAGGGCGGCTTCCGAACACCTTAAGCTCGCCGGCATCTGGTTCCACCAACCCAGCGATGATCTTCACCAACGTGGTCTTGCCTGCCCCGTTCGGACCGAGGAGAACTACCCGCTCCCCCGTCCGCAGGAAAAAATCTACTCCCCGGAGGGCAGGTGTCCCCCCGGGGTAGGTTTTCACGACACCTTTAGCTTCAACGACGTACGGCTGCCCCCAGACTTGACCGTTATACCGCATAGAGCCCCAGGAACCTGAGGGCGGAGAGGGGATGGAAGGAGAAGGTCTCCAGGGCCGCCTTCTTCTTCCGCACCCCCCTGCGGTACAGCAGGGACACCAGAAAGGCCCGGAGGACCGCCAAGACTTGCGCCCCCACGCCCCGCACCTGGCAGGCGTCCTCATGGAGGAGGACGTCCCGTACCCAAAAGGACCGGTTCTCCACCTCCCACCGGGAAAGGAGAAGCTCCCCAAGCCGCCTCGCGTCCGCCTCCTCGGCTCCCAAGCTGGTGAGGGCGTAGCTCGCCGCGCGCCGTACCTCCCCCGTCCCCTTGTGCACCACCTCCCGCTCCACCCGCACCACCTGTCGGCACCCGGGAAAGGCCAAGAGCGCATCCGGCAGATAAGGGGAAGCCCAGACCCGGTAGGTCCACACCTCCCCGTCCCGCACCACCTCCCAAGCTGACTCCGTCTCCCCGGGAAGCCGCCTTTCCTCCATCCCCTTGAATACCTCCAGAGCCCACTCCAGCAGTTCCCCCTGGTTGGCCTTCAGGACGAAGAGGTATGCCCCCCTTTTTCCACCACCTTCCCCGCCACCTCCGGGTACGGGTACCCCGCGTCCCCCACCACTACCTTCCCTTTGAGCCCCTCCGCCCCCAGGCGGTCCAGGAGCTCCAGAAGCGCTTGGTCCTCCCTCCCCTCCACCCGGGCCTGGGCCAGGGTGGTCTTGAGGTGCAGGGCCAGGACCTCCACGAGCCTGACCTGGGGGCTCTTCCCCTTGCCGCTTCCCCGGAGGTGCTTCCCGTCCACCACCAGGACCCCTCCCAGGTCCACCTCGGGGAAGACCTGGAGGAGGGCCTCCTGGAGCTTCTTTGGGTCCAGACGGTGAAGGAGGAGGGTGAGGATGGTGTGGCCCGGGGGTTGCGCAGGCCCAGGTGGGGCAAGAGGTGAGGGTTGGCCCGGGCGAAACGTTCCACGCCGCGCAGGGAGTCCACGCGGGCGAGAAAGGCCACCAAGATGAGGGCCAACAAGCCCCACAAGGGATACCGCCGGTTGCGGGCCCTGGGGTCGGGGACTTGGGACAAGGCCTCGCGTAGGGTCATGCCCCCTCTTTACCCCAAGGCCGCATATCGGTCAAGTCTGGGCTGCCCCTTCGTTGATGAGACCGCCACGGCCCTCAGTCTTGTAGTAGAGATCCGTCGAAATCGCCGTACTGTAGACAAATCGCTGAAAGGCCCCCAGGAAACCCGTCAGAAGGGCGAGGTATGTGGAGCGTATGGGAACCTCACCGTCATCCACCGCCCGTACCCAAACCCGGGGATCGTGCGCGCTGCTCTCGAGCCGATCCTTGGATTCCCTTAGAGCATCGAGGTAGGGTCCAAAGTACTCCTTGACTTTGGCGAATTGCGCCTGTTCCTTCTTGAAGGTTTCCACGAGGTTTTGTGCTTTGATCGCACTGGCCATTTCATCAAAGAGAACTGTGTTCAAATCAAGTAGCACCTTTCCTGAAAGCTCTTTGCGAAGCACATCAGGTTCGAGCTTTGGAGCCAGCGGGTTACCCGGATATTTCTCAATAGCGATGTCTTCGAGCATCATGGTGTAAGCAGCATCAATGTCGCGCAAGCGCTGCTTTGCGGTTGCCGCAAGGTCCAGGCTCTGGTTGTGGTGAGAAAGTGCCTCGTCGTACGAACCGTTAAATGCTGCAATGATGGCTTCCTCATATGCGGTGTTCGCAGCGAGAAGGGTTTCAAGCGTCATACCAACGACCCGACTCACACGAGCTGCGGAAGAAACGAGCATTATCTTTTTGGTCGGTTTGTGATTGATTCCACCTATACCCTAACTGTTGCTCTCCAACATGAGAATTTGGTGAGCCATGGAAGGGGGCGCGGGTGCGGCTTCCCGGTGAGGCCCCTTGTGGTGCGCTTCATGGCCCGGAGGCCCCACCTCCTCCCCGCCTCCTGGGGCTTGGTCCTGGTCCTGGGGGTGGTGGAGTGGGGGAGGCTTGGGAGAGGCGGTCCTGCGCCTGCCCTTCCTCCCTCGGAGCTCTCCGGGGCCTCTCCCGCCCCCCTAGGCGGCCCTGGGGGCCACCTCCACCTCCCTGCCCGGCAGGAGGAGGCGGACGGGCCTCCCCTCCAGGAAGAGGGCGTAGACCAGGGGCCAGCCCTCGGGGTTAGGGGCCTCCCGGGCCCAGGCCAGGGCCTTCGCCGCCACCTCGGGCTCGTCCAGGGGAAGGAGGACCAGGCGGTAGGCGGGGGGAAGCTCCCGGAGGAGGTCCGCCTCCAGGAGGTATTGCATCAGGATCCCGTCCAGCTCCGCCAGCCTTTCTGCTGGGTTCACCATCCTTCCCTCCCTTGGGCCTTGGCGGCCCGATAGGCCTCAATGTACTCCTCGGCCTTCAGGGAGAGCTCCCTCTCCGCCACCTTCGCCGCCTCGCCGGGGTCCTCGGGGAGGTCCACCGGCTCGTGGGAGGCGATGCGGTTCCGGTCCCGATGGACCCTGCCCCCGGAGGTGTCGTAGCGGGCCACCCAGACGAAGCGGCCCTCCTCGGGATCCCACCACTCCAGCTGTACCGCCCAGGAGCGCAACTTCCCCCGCTCCACCTCCAAGGTGACCCGGAGGCGCCGGTCGGGGCCGATGACCACTTCCCGCCTACGGACCATCGCCCCAAGTTACTTCTCCCGGTCCTTAAGGGACCTAGAAGGCCTTCCACCCGAAGGGGAGTGCCTCCTGCCCCTCCCCCGGGCTTCCCAGGGCCCTGGGACTGGTGGTGGAGTGGGCCTCCCTGCACCGGGAAGCCCTCCTGGAGAACTGGGAGCGGGCCCGGCGGGGCGAGCCCCTGAGGCCCATCCCGCCCCTGGAGTAGCCTGGAGGGGATGGTGGTGGAAGTGGTGGAGGCCAGGCCCCTGGAGGTCTTAAAGCTCCGGCTCCGCTTCTCGGACGGGAAGGGGAGGGTGGTGGACCTTTCGGCCCTGGAGCTTCCCGGGCTCCTCTCCCGCCTCCGGGATCCCGGCTTCTTCGCCCAGGTGCGGGTGGACCCGGAGCTCGGGGCCCGGTCTGGCCCGGGGCTTAGACCTGGATCCCCTGGTGCTCTACGCGAGGGCCCTGGGCACCGGGCTTCCCCTGCCGGCGGAGGCTTCGGGGGCCTAGGCCCTCTTTGCGCGAAGGCGAACTTTCGCGCAGGAAAGGGCGAAAAGCGACCAAACTGGCCCCTCGGACTGCATAGGCTTGCCATGGATCCCGGGGGAGAAGGCGGGGTTTATGCAAGACGCCTCACGGAGATCCCGGAGGGGGGGAAGGGCATCCTTTTGCAGTCCGGCCCCTTACCCTGAACCCCGTGGACCCCGCCCCCTGGCCTCCCCACCGGGCCCACCTGGAAGGCCCCGCCCACCTCTCCCGCCTCCCGGGGCGGAAGGTCCTCCGCCTGGAGGCCCTGGGCCTCTTCGCCCGGCTGCGCCGCTTCTGGTGCCCCAAGAAGGAGGTCTTCCCCCCGGGGCTCTTCTGGGTGCGCCTCCACCTGCGCACGGACGGGGAGGGGTTCGCCACCTCCCTCCACCTGGCCGCGTGCCGCCCCCTGGGGGAGGCCCCCGTGGGGACGCTTCCGGGGGAGCCCTTGGGCTTCACCCTCCTGGGGGAGTGGCTTGGGGCCCTGGAGGGGGTGGGGCGGGTGCGCGTGCGGCTTCCCGGGGAGGTCCCCTTCGTGGTGCGCTTCCTGGCCCGGAGGCCCCACCTCCTTCCCGCCCCCGGGGGCTGGTGCTGGCCCTGGGGGTGGTGGAGCGGGGGAGGCTTTTGGGGGAGGCGGTCCTGCGCCTGCCTCTTCCTCCCTCGGAGCTCCCCGGGGCCCCCTCTCCCGGCCTCTAAGGGCCCTAGAAGGCCGCCCCCTCGAGGGGCCAAGGGGGAAAAGCCCCCACCCCTCCCCCGGCCTTCCAGGGGCCCTCTAGGCGGCCGGAGGGCCAAACAGAAAACCCCGGCTGAAGGTCAGCCGGGGGTGGGGGATAAGGGTGTCCCCCTGTAAGGGTGGGCTTCTCGCCCTGAGATTCGTGTCCTTCCGGGCCCGCAGGCCCTTCCGGCCACCGCCCGGGAACCCCCGCGGGGAGCTCCGGGCTTCCCATCTCCCGGTTTCTGGGCCCGGGAACGCCCCCTCCTGTACGGCCGGAGGACGCCGTGGCTGGCCCGTTTGGCCGGCCTTCGCCGCCACGGTTAGGCCCGTGGCCACCACCGCGTTGAGGCCCGCGGCCAGCCGGCACTCTGGCAGTTCCCTTCCCCCCCTGTGAGGCCGGGGGACCACGGCGACTCCCGCTGCGCCCTCTCGGGGCGACCTTCTCGGCCAGGCCGACCTCCCGGTCAACCCCTTCTCGGCCCTGTCGCCCCCTGGCGTTTTGGGACGCCGCCTGGCGGTCGCCGCCACGGTTAGGCCCGTGGCCGCCACGCTCCTCCCTGTGGCCAGGATCCACCTCCTCCCGGAGGCTTCCCCCGGTGGGGGTAAGCGCCTGTGGTCGTGATCGTCAACGTCCCCTCGGGTACTCCACCTTCCCCTCGGGATCCCTCTCCCGGTTGTCGGGGCAGGGGTTGCCCCCGCCCCCGAAGCGGTGCCGAGGCCCCCTGGGGTGGAAGCCCCAGGGTAAGCCGGTCTGCCCTTTCCTAGGCCCTTAGGCCAGGTTCCACCACGGCGGGTACGGGGCCCCCACCGCAGCTTCCCCCCTCGTACTCGGGCAGTCTCCCCCTCTCGCGCGCCGGGTTTTCGCCGCCGCCTCGGGAGGCCTGGCCTCCGTACGCCGCACGGCTACTCCCCACGGCTCACCTGTCCCCCTTCGTCCCTGCTGCCACAGGTCCGGGGTCCAGGCCGAGAGGTTCCCCCGTTAGACCGCGGTACCTGCCACCTTCCCGCCTTCGCTATGCCCTGGCCGCTTGCGTGGCCCTTTCCCCCTACGAGGTTCCGGAGCTCGGGGTACTCCGGGCACGGCCAGGACTTCACGGACCCCAGGCGGGGGGCTCGGAGCAGAGGGGGAGTCGCACCCCCCCGTTACAGGCCTAGCTATCGTGCGCCCCAGGTTATCCGGTGCGGGTCTCCCCTTCCGTTTTCCCTGGTCAGCGGGGCCTCCAGTCTCCCTCAGCCCCCTGGTGCCTCACGGCACCCTCAGCACCGGCCTGCTCCGCACACGTGATGGGGCTATGGGTTCACCCCATCCCGTGGGTGGGCCTTTCACCCACTTTCCCGCGGTCAGCCCTGGGGGTTCGCCCCCAGGACCCTTTCCGGGTCGCCCAATCTCGCCCCCGATCCCTCGGGGTATGTGGATTGCGGTCGAACCGGAGGCTGTGCCCCCGGAGCGCCGCGTTGAGTGCGGGGCGAGCCAGGATTTTCCCCCGGCACCCCGCTTCCCCGGCGTTCGCCATCGGAGTGGCAGCTCCTAGGCTACTTGTCCGGCCCCGGCACCACCCGGGTTAGGGTTCAGCCCCCAGCCTACTTGGGCCCGCCGCCCCGGGTCAAGCGGGTTGCCCAAAGGAACCTCACTAAGAGCCCAGGAACGCCCCGGAACGCGTGAAAAAAAGCGTAATCCCTTGACAACCCCCCGCCCCCCGCGCTACCCTCGCCTCAAAGGAGGCCATCATGTCTGTCTTGACCCGCCTGGAGAAGCGCCTAAAGGAGAAGGCCAAGCCCCGCCTCGAGGAGCGCCTCACTCTGCGCCTGGATCCCGCCACCCATAGCGCCCTGGAAGCCCTCGCCAGGGAGCACGGTATGACGCTTTCCGAGCTCGCCCGAGAGGCCCTGACCGGAGGAGTACCGAGCTAGGGCGACAAAAGAGAAGGCGCAAGAGCCGCCTAACGAGCAACCCGAAGAGCCTTCCGACACGCCCCCCTCCGACACGCCCCCCTCTTCTCCGGGGCCGCCCAGGAGTAGACCGCCATGACCGACCCCGAGGACTACCCCCTCCTCAGAGGCCAGACGGCCCTCCTGGCCCAGGCCCTGCGCCTGGTGAGCCGGGACGGGTACACCTGGTGGCAGGTCCAGACGGCCCCCGTGGAGAAGGTCTTGGCCGCCGTGAAGAAGCTGGACGAGAAACACGCGGTCCTCATCGCCCCCAAGGCCCGGGCCATCCGGAAGGAGGCCCGCCTCCCCGTGGCCCACCTCCTCCTGGCCCCGGTGAGCGTGATGCCCCCGGAGAACCCTCCTCCCACCTGGCCCCTCATGCTCCTGGCCACCCAAGAGCTCCCCGGGGAGAGGATGCAGCGGGTGGAGGACCGCCCCCTTACCTGGGTGGCGTGGAGGAAGGAGGCCTGGCGGGCCACGTACGTGCTCAAACCGGACCAGCGTGGGCGGTGGACATGGTTCCTCACCAAGGAGTTCCACCGGGCCCTCCTGGAGGAGGCCCTGGCCTACGCCGCCGAAGGGGACTGGAGGGCCCTCGTGGGCCACATGAAGGCCCTGGGGAACCTGCCCATGTTCAGCGGGGTGTGGAGCCAGGTCCAGGAGATCCGCCGCAGGGTGCAGAAGCTCTGGGGGGACCGGCACCTGCGGGATCCCTCGGGCCAATGGAAGGCCCCGCCCTGGCGGAAGGCCGTGGAGGCGTGGCCCAAGGCCCCCCTCTCCCCCATCGGGATGCGCCTCTACCCCGAGGAGCCTCCCCGGACCCTCGGGGAGTGGTGGGAGGTCCACCGGAAGGGGGCGGAGGGTGATCCGGCGCCTCGCCGGGGTCCTCTGGGCCCTGGCCCAGACTCTCCCCGACCCCGAGCGGGACCCCGACCTGGGGCCCTTCTGCACCTACCTGCGCCAGAAGTACGGCCGCCACGCCCTGGACCTCTCCCCCGGGGCCTGGGAGGAGGGCCTCCTGGACCTCATCGCCGAGACCATCGCCGAGGGGTGGGACCGCTATGGGGCCCCCTCGGCCGCCCGGGATCCCGAGGGGGAGGGGTACATCGCCAGCGCCGAGGTGGGCCCGGAAACCATCCTCGCGCGGGGCCAGACGAAGCGGGAGGCCTACCGGGAGGCCCGGAGGGCGTGGGTGCGGCGGCTTTTGGGGTAGACGGGACGGTCCAGCTGGAGTGACCGGATCCCAAGGAGGGCTGCTTTGTCTGGGTGGCCTGGTCCGGCACGGCCGGAGGCGGGGTCCATCGGGACCGGAGCCGGATCGCCCGCCACGAGCTCATGCCCCACCTTTCCCCCACCTCCGGGGAACACCTGAACTGAGCCCGGGATGACCTCCTTGCCCGGGCCTGGGAGTCCATTGAGGCCTACGGCCGCGAAGGCCGAGGGGAGGGAGGCGGGGAAGGCCCCCTGGTCTACGCCCTCTTCCAGGGAGAGGAGCTCCGCCTGGTCGTCGTTCCGGAGGGCCCCATCCTGCCCGACCGGACGGCCTAGGCCCCGCCTTCTCCCAGGTGGGGAGGGCCTCCAAGAGGAGGCGAGAGAGGGCCCTGGGGTCCGAGAGGCGCCGGCTGGCGTCCAGGATCTCAATCCCCAAGAGCCTTCCCTCCCTGTCCCAGTCCAGGGCCACCCCGGGGCTACCTCCTCCACCGTGGCGGGGCCCTCCCCGAAGGCGATGTAGAGGGCATCGGCTTCCGGGTCGTAGGTGATTCGCATGCTTCCTCCTTTCAGAGACCCCCCTTGGGCAGGAAGTAGACGTAAACGGTGATGACCACTAAGGCGTCCTCTTCCTCCACGAAGATGGGCCGAACCTGCTTGGCATTGTAGCGCCGACCGTTCCACTCCCCCGCGAAAGGGAACTCTAGGGTGGCGCTCCACCTTCCCTCCAGGGCTGGCGCCCAGGGGGCTTCCCGTATGGCCCGCTCCACCTCTTCCTGGGTGGCTCCTCGGGCGAGGCGCATACGAGCGTGGGCGGTGAGCCGGACGGGCTTCTCCCGCACGCCCCTGAGCTTACCCAAGGAGGGCCGCTTTGTCTGGGTGGCCTAGGCCCTTCGGTGCGCCCTTCCGGAATCGCCCCAAGGGGGTGAGCGCCCGCTCAGCGCCGGGGGTGAGCGGTAAGCGCTCACCCTGAGCGCCTGGGTAGACTGCGGTCATGGACCACTCGGAAGGGGAAGACCTCGGCCAGACCCTCCTGCCCCCCACCTGGCCGCCCGGGCCCTGGGGGTCTCCCCGGCCACCCTCCGGCGCTACGCCGCCCTGTGGGAGGGGGTGGTGGGCCCCTGCCCCGGGACCCCCGGGGGGCCGGCTCTGGCCCAAGGAGGCCCTGGCCCGCCTCCAGGCGGCCAGGGAGGTCCACCTTCGGGAAGGCCTCCCCCTGGAGGAGGCCCTGGCCCGGGTCCAGGGGGACTTCCCGGCCGCCGGCCTCGCCCTCCCCTCCGAGGGGGAGGCCCTGGCCCTCCTCCGGGCCCTGGCCGAGCGGCTGGAGCGGGTGGAGGGGGAGCTCCGGGCCCTGCGGGAGGAGAACGCCCGCCTCAGGGAGGTCCTGAAGGCCCTGGAGCCCCCGGTCAGCGAAGCTACCTTGAGGAGGCGGCCCTGGTGGCGGTTCTGGGGGCGGTGAGGGGCCTTTTGCTTCCTAGGATCCCGGGGTGATCGGCCCACGCTGGCTGGCGAAACTCATGGACCGGCCGGTATCATGCAAAAAGAAGCCCCGGCCAGTTAGGCCGAGACCTCCCCGCCAGGAGGCCTCCATCCTAACCCGGCCGGGAGGAAGGAGGCAAGAGTGGAAACTCCAATCCGGCCGGGAAGCCTTCATCACGAGGAAGCCCGTAAAACCCTTGCCAGCATTCTGAACCTCCTCCAGAAGGACCGCGCCCTGGGGGAGAGGGCCCTCTCCCTCTTCGCGGCCTTCTACGGCCTCCCCCTGGAGGCCCTTCGCGCCCACCTCCTGGCCCCTCCCCCCCGCTCGGAGCGGGCCCGGGAGGCCTTCCAGCGGCCCTACCTCGCCCACTTCGCCCAGACCCTCCCCCGCTACCCCTACGCCACGGACGATCCCCAGGCGGGGGTGCGCGTCTACAAGCGGGAGAACGCCCTCAAGAGGGTCTACGTCCAGGTGGGCCACTACCCCCACGCCGTCTTGCGGCTCGTGGTGGACGTGGACCTCCCCTGGCCCCAGGCGGAGGAGAGGCTTCGTGCCCTCCCCCCTCCCTGGTCCTGGTCAACCCGCGATCGGGCCACTTCCACGCCTGGTACGAGCTGGACCCCATCCCCCTCAAGCCCCCGCCCGGGCGGGAGGAGAGCCTGAAGGGGCCCTGGCCCTCCTGGCGGAGGTGGAGGCGTTGCTGGAGGCCTACTACGGGGCGGACCCCAGCTACAACGGCCTCCTCTCCCGGAACCCCTTCCTCCACCCGTCGGAGTGGACCTGGGGCGGGGGGAAGCGGTGGAGCCTGCGGGACCTGCACCGGGAGCTCCGGGGGCTCCTCCCTTCCGGGAGGCGCAAGCGGCTGGATCCGGGGCTGGCCTCCTACGGGCGGAACAGGACCCTGTTTGACCGCCTGCGGGCGGAGGCCTACGCCCAGGTGGCCTTCTTCCGGGGCGTCCCCGGGGGCCGGGAGGCCTTCCGGGCCTGGGTGGAGCAGAGGGCCCACGCCTTGAACCAGGCCCTCTTCCGGGACCACCCCAAGGGGCTCCTGAGCCCCCGGGAGGTCCACCACACGGCCAAGAGCGTGGCGAAGTGGACCTACGACCGCTACCAGGGCGGACGGGTGTACGCGGTCTCCTCCACGGGGAGGCCGGACCGCAGCCGGCTTTCCCCCAGGCCCGGGCCCTGATCCCGCCCCTCGGGGGTCAGACGCTCCAGCAGGCGGTGCAGACGGGGCCTCCCTCGGGGGGCGGAAGCGCGGATCCCGGCGGAGGCAGGAGGCCGAGGAGAAGCTCACGGAGGCCCTGCGGATCCTGCAGGTTCGGGGGGAGCGGATCACGGCCACCGCCCTGGCCCGGGAGGCGGGGGTGCACAGGAACACGGCCGCTAAGTGGCTGAAGAAGATGCGGAAGTAGCGTCCAGGACGGGGCAAACCCCCAAAAGTGCACACAAGCCTGGTGGCTATCAGAGTATACAGGCGGGGGTGCGGGGGGTGCGCCCCCGCCGGCCCCGAAGGGGCCGTATAAGCAAGCTGAGATAGTCCCCGTAGCGTAGCTAACGGCTAAAGTCCCCCCTCTTTTTCCGCAAACTGCAAAAATTCCCTTTTCCTTTGGGTAGATAACCCGAGATCCGAGAAAAAGTGAGATACCTCACATATTTACCCCGCCCGCACGCGATTTTCATCGTCCAGGACGACAAAAACCTCGGTTTCCCCCTCGAGGACCGCCCCTAAAACGGCTTTTAAGGCGGGGGGTGGACGGGGGGCACCCCCTTTACCCCTCCCCCGCCCCCCGGCCTTCTAGGGGTCTTAGGACGGGCCAGGGACCCCTTCCCGGGGGAGGGTGGGACCCGGAGAAGAGGGAGGCCGGGCCTCTACTCGGGGCGGCGGGGGAACCCCCGCATAAACCCCACACTCCTTGAGGCCTAGGATCCCGGGCCTTTCCCCAGCATAATCTTGCCGCGATCCTGGGGCTTTCCCCGCAAGCCTATGCACCCGGCCCCCGGTTTTCCGGCTTCCTGACGGCCTTTCTTGCGCGAAAGGTGGCTTTCGTGCACCTACCCCCCTGGAAGGGCCTGAGCGGGCTTTTGAGGCGGGGGGGGAGAGGGGGTCAAGGGGGAATAGCCCCCTCCCCCACCCCCGGCCTTCTAGGGGCCTTAGGGCGGGCCGTGGGCCCCTCGGGGGTGCGGTGTGGCCTCACCGAGAATCTCATGGAGAGGTGCGGCGGGGAACGAAGATGCGGGACCAAAAGCCCGGGCCTTTTCCGAGGAACCGTAGAAGTGCAAGTTTCAGCTGGCTTTCTCGCAGAGGACAGCGCCAGAAGTTTCTAATAATCGAGGAGCCGGCCGCTGCGCCTTCCCCAGCTATAACTGTGGGCAAATGCCACGCCGCCAACCAACACCCAAAACACGGTTACAGCCAGTAGCGGCCCGAACCCCTCTCCTAGAAAAACCCTAACCGCCCATTCCAAGGGATTCAGCGTGTTCAATGTGCGTAAGGCTAAGGGTAACTTTTCCCCTGGCACGAAGAACCCGGAAAAAAGGAGAAGATAAAAGGTGAGCATCTCGGTAAAGCTCCCCACTTGCTTGTAGCGCAGTGAGGCTGCGAGCAACGAAAGGCCGAGCCCCCAAACGCCTGTCAGCGCCAGCAAGCTGGCGGCCAGCGCTTCCGGCCCGAGGCCAGCCAGCGAAACACCGCTCAGCCTAGCGTAAACTGCTAGGGCAGCGACCCAGGGCAGGGCCATCGAAAGCTCAGCGAGGGAGAGCGCAACGACAAGGGCCGCGGGGGAGTGGGGCGAGGCGAGCAACCGGCCTAGCGTGCCCAGATAAGCTTCCTCCAGAAAGAAGTTGGCCATCCTTGCCAGCAAGTGCGCGGCGAGATACCAGAGTAAAAATCCGGCTACGTAGGCCGGTCGCGCTGAATACCCCTGGCTGGTATACAGAATGGCGGTAAAGAAAAACACCTTCACTAAAAGTCCAAGCGCATAATCGGTAAAATAGCGCCTCTGAAGGGCAAAGCTGCGTGCCAGAAAAGCGCGAAAAAGGGGAGTCACCGGTACACCTCCAAAAGCCAATTCCGGAGCGTTTCTGGGTCATGGACCCCTTTGGCTGCGAGATCCGAACGAACCGCGATCTCGCGAACTTCACCTCCTTTCAGCACTATGAAACGGTCGGCAACTTCCCAGGCCAAAACCGGGTCGTGCGTGGTAATGAGAACCGTGGGGAGTTCCTTGATACGCGCAATGAGGTCGTTTTGCGATTGGAGATCGAGCCCCAAGGTCGGTTCATCGAGGACATAGGCCGCAGCTTCCTGTATCAGGGTGCTGGCAAGGGCGAGTCGCTGTTTCTGTCCACGCGAGAGGTTCTGGGCCAACCGGTCTCTCGCTTCCCCCAGACCAAACGCGGACAGCAACTCTAAGCCTTTCTCACGGATGGTGCGTTCGGGGACACCCGCGAGCCTGCCGTAAAAAAGCAAGTTCTCCCAGGCTGTCAGGTATCCGTAGAGGTTCTCGGCCTCCTCAAAAAGAAAGCTTAGCCAGCGCCGTTTGCCCGGAGTAGGGCGGCTTCCGAACACCTTAAGCTCGCCGGCATCTGGTTCCACCAACCCAGCGATGATCTTCACCAACGTGGTCTTGCCTGCCCCGTTCGGACCGAGGAGAACTACCCGCTCCCCCGTCCGCAGGAAAAAATCTACTCCCCGGAGGGCAGGTGTCCCCCGGGGTAGGTTTTCACGACACCTTTAGCTTCAACGACGTACGGCTGCCCCCAGACTTGACCGTTATACCGCATAGAGCCCCAGGAACCTGAGGGCGGAGAGGGGATGGAAGGAGAAGGTCTCCAGGGCCGCCTTCTTCTTCCGCACCCCCCTGCGGTACAGCAGGGACACCAGAAAGGCCCGGAGGACCGCCAAGACTTGCGCCCCCACGCCCCGCACCTGGCAGGCGTCCTCATGGAGGAGGACGTCCCGTACCCAAAAGGACCGGTTCTCCACCTCCCACCGGGAAAGGAGAAGCTCCCCAAGCCGCCTCGCGTCCGCCTCCTCGGCTCCCAAGCTGGTGAGGGCGTAGCTCGCCGCGCGCCGTACCTCCCCCGTCCCCTTGTGCACCACCTCCCGCTCCACCCGCACCACCTGTCGGCACCCGGGAAAGGCCAAGAGCGCATCCGGCAGATAAGGGGAAGCCCAGACCCGGTAGGTCCACACCTCCCCGTCCCGCACCACCTCCCAAGCTGACTCCGTCTCCCCGGGAAGCCGCCTTTCCTCCATCCCCTTGAATACCTCCAGAGCCCACTCCAGCAGTTCCCCCTGGTTGGCCTTCAGGACGAAGAGGTATGCCCCCCTTTTTCCACCACCTTCCCCGCCACCTCCGGGTACGGGTACCCCGCGTCCCCCACCACTACCTTCCCTTTGAGCCCCTCCGCCCCCAGGCGGTCCAGGAGCTCCAGAAGCGCTTGGTCCTCCCTCCCCTCCACCCGGGCCTGGGCCAGGGTGGTCTTGAGGTGCAGGGCCAGGACCTCCACGAGCCTGACCTGGGGGCTCTTCCCCTTGCCGCTTCCCCGGAGGTGCTTCCCGTCCACCACCAGGACCCCTCCCAGGTCCACCTCGGGGAAGACCTGGAGGAGGGCCTCCTGGAGCTTCTTTGGGTCCAGACGGTGAAGGAGGAGGGTGAGGATGGTGTGGCCCGGGGGTTGCGCAGGCCCAGGTGGGGCAAGAGGTGAGGGTTGGCCCGGGCGAAACGTTCCACGCCGCGCAGGGAGTCCACGCGGGCGAGAAAGGCCACCAAGATGAGGGCCAACAAGCCCCACAAGGGATACCGCCGGTTGCGGGCCCTGGGGTCGGGGACTTGGGACAAGGCCTCGCGTAGGGTCATGCCCCCTCTTTACCCCAAGGCCGCATATCGGTCAAGTCTGGGCTGCCCCTTCGTTGATGAGACCGCCACGGCCCTCAGTCTTGTAGTAGAGATCCGTCGAAATCGCCGTACTGTAGACAAATCGCTGAAAGGCCCCCAGGAAACCCGTCAGAAGGGCGAGGTATGTGGAGCGTATGGGAACCTCACCGTCATCCACCGCCCGTACCCAAACCCGGGGATCGTGCGCGCTGCTCTCGAGCCGATCCTTGGATTCCCTTAGAGCATCGAGGTAGGGTCCAAAGTACTCCTTGACTTTGGCGAATTGCGCCTGTTCCTTCTTGAAGGTTTCCACGAGGTTTTGTGCTTTGATCGCACTGGCCATTTCATCAAAGAGAACTGTGTTCAAATCAAGTAGCACCTTTCCTGAAAGCTCTTTGCGAAGCACATCAGGTTCGAGCTTTGGAGCCAGCGGGTTACCCGGATATTTCTCAATAGCGATGTCTTCGAGCATCATGGTGTAAGCAGCATCAATGTCGCGCAAGCGCTGCTTTGCGGTTGCCGCAAGGTCCAGGCTCTGGTTGTGGTGAGAAAGTGCCTCGTCGTACGAACCGTTAAATGCTGCAATGATGGCTTCCTCATATGCGGTGTTCGCAGCGAGAAGGGTTTCAAGCGTCATACCAACGACCCGACTCACACGAGCTGCGGAAGAAACGAGCATTATCTTTTTGGTCGGTTTGTGATTGATTCCACCTATACCCTAACTGTTGCTCTCCAACATGAGAATTTGGTGAGCCATGGAAGGGGGCGCGGGTGCGGCTTCCCGGTGAGGCCCCTTGTGGTGCGCTTCATGGCCCGGAGGCCCCACCTCCTCCCCGCCTCCTGGGGCTTGGTCCTGGTCCTGGGGGTGGTGGAGTGGGGGAGGCTTGGGAGAGGCGGTCCTGCGCCTGCCCTTCCTCCCTCGGAGCTCTCCGGGCCTCTCCCGCCCCCCTAGGCGGCCCTGGGGCCACCTCCACCTCCCTGCCCGGCAGGAGGAGGCGGACGGGCCTCCCCTCCAGGAAGAGGGCGTAGACCAGGGGCCAGCCCTCGGGGTTAGGGGCCTCCCGGGCCCAGGCCAGGGCCTTCGCCGCCACCTCGGGCTCGTCCAGGGGAAGGAGGACCAGGCGGTAGGCGGGGGGAAGCTCCCGGAGGAGGTCCGCCTCCAGGAGGTATTGCATCAGGATCCCGTCCAGCTCCGCCAGCCTTTCTGCTGGGTTCACCATCCTTCCCTCCCTTGGGCCTTGGCGGCCCGATAGGCCTCAATGTACTCCTCGGCCTTCAGGGAGAGCTCCCTCTCCGCCACCTTCGCCGCCTCGCCGGGGTCCTCGGGGAGGTCCACCGGCTCGTGGGAGGCGATGCGGTTCCGGTCCCGATGGACCCTGCCCCCGGAGGTGTCGTAGCGGGCCACCCAGACGAAGCGGCCCTCCTCGGGATCCCACCACTCCAGCTGTACCGCCCAGGAGCGCAACTTCCCCCGCTCCACCTCCAAGGTGACCCGGAGGCGCCGGTCGGGGCCGATGACCACTTCCCGCCTACGGACCATCGCCCCAAGTTACTTCTCCCGGTCCTTAAGGGACCTAGAAGGCCTTCCACCCGAAGGGGAGTGCCTCCTGCCCCTCCCCCGGGCTTCCCAGGGCCCTGGGACTGGTGGTGGAGTGGGCCTCCCTGCACCGGGAAGCCCTCCTGGAGAACTGGGAGCGGGCCCGGCGGGGCGAGCCCCTGAGGCCCATCCCGCCCCTGGAGTAGCCTGGAGGGGATGGTGGTGGAAGTGGTGGAGGCCAGGCCCCTGGAGGTCTTAAAGCTCCGGCTCCGCTTCTCGGACGGGAAGGGGAGGGTGGTGGACCTTTCGGCCCTGGAGCTTCCCGGGCTCCTCTCCCGCCTCCGGGATCCCGGCTTCTTCGCCCAGGTGCGGGTGGACCCGGAGCTCGGGGCCCCGGTCTGGCCCGGGGCTTAGACCTGGATCCCCTGGTGCTCTACGCGAGGGCCCTGGGCACCGGGCTTCCCCTGCCGGCGGAGGCTTCGGGGCCTAGGCCCTCTTTGCGCGAAGGCGAACTTTCGCGCAGGAAAGGGCGAAAAGCGACCAAACTGGCCCCTCGGACTGCATAGGCTTGCCATGGATCCCGGGGGAGAAGGCGGGGTTTATGCAAGACGCCTCACGGAGATCCCGGAGGGGGGGAAGGGCATCCTTTTGCAGTCCGGCCCTTACCCTGAACCCCGTGGACCCGCCCCCTGGCCTCCCCACCGGGCCACCTGGAAGGCCCGCCCACCTCTCCCGCCTCCCGGGGCGGAAGGTCCTCCGCCTGGAGGCCCTGGGCCTCTTCGCCCGGCTGCGCCGCTTCTGGTGCCCCAAGAAGGAGGTCTTCCCCCCGGGGCTCTTCTGGGTGCGCCTCCACCTGCGCACGGACGGGGAGGGGTTCGCCACCTCCCTCCACCTGGCCGCGTGCCGCCCCCTGGGGGAGGCCCCCGTGGGGACGCTTCCGGGGGAGCCCTTGGGCTTCACCCTCCTGGGGGAGTGGCTTGGGGCCTGGAGGGGGTGGGGCGGGTGCGCGTGCGGCTTCCCGGGGAGGTCCCTTCGTGGTGCGCTTCCTGGCCCGGAGGCCCCACCTCCTTCCCGCCCCGGGGGCTGGTGCTGGCCCTGGGGTGGTGGAGCGGGGAGGCTTTTGGGGGAGGCGGTCCTGCGCCTGCCTCTTCCTCCCTCGGAGCTCCCCGGGGCCCCTCTCCCGGCCTCTAAGGGCCCTAGAAGGCCGCCCCCTCGAGGGGCCAAGGGGGAAAAGCCCCCACCCCTCCCCCGGCCTTCCAGGGGCCCTCTAGGCGGCCGGAGGGCCAAACAGAAAACCCCGGCTGAAGGTCAGCCGGGGGTGGGGGATAAGGGTGTCCCCCTGTAAGGGTGGGCTTCTCGCCCTGAGATTCGTGTCCTTCCGGGCCCGCAGGCCCTTCCGGCCACCGCCCGGAACCCCCCGCGGGGAGCTCCGGGCTTCCCATCTCCCGGTTTCTGGGCCCGGGAACGCCCCCTCCTGTACGGCCGGAGGACGCCGTGGCTGGCCCGTTTGGCCGGCCTTCGCCGCCACGGTTAGGCCCGTGGCCACCACCGCGTTGAGGCCCGCGGCCAGCCGGCACTCTGGCAGTTCCCTTCCCCCCCTGTGAGGCCGGGGGACCACGGCGACTCCCGCTGCGCCCTCTCGGGGCGACCTTCTCGGCCAGGCCGACCTCCCGGTCAAACCCTTCTCGGCCCTGTCGCCCCCTGGCGTTTTGGGACGCCGCCTGGCGGTCGCCGCCACGGTTAGGCCCGTGGCCGCCACGCTCCTCCCTGTGGCCAGGATCCACCTCCTCCCGGAGGCTTCCCCCGGTGGGGGTAAGCGCCTGTGGTCGTGATCGTCAACGTCCCCTCGGGTACTCCACCTTCCCCTCGGGATCCCTCTCCCGGTTGTCGGGGCAGGGGTTGCCCCCGCCCCCGAAGCGGTGCCGAGGCCCCCTGGGGTGGAAGCCCCAGGGTAAGCCGGTCTGCCCTTTCCTAGGCCCTTAGGCCAGGTTCCACCACGGCGGGTACGGGGCCCCACCGCAGCTTCCCCCCTCGTACTCGGGCAGTCTCCCCCTCTCGCGCGCCGGTTTTCGCCGCCGCCTCGGGAGGCCTGGCCTCCGTACGCCGCACGGCTACTCCCCACGGCTCACCTGTCCCCCTTCGTCCCTGCTGCCACAGGTCCGGGGTCCAGGCCGAGAGGTTCCCCGTTAGACCGCGGTACCTGCCACCTTCCCCGCTTCGCTATGCCCTGGCCGCTTGCGTGGCCTTTCCCCCTACGAGGTTCCGGAGCTCGGGGTACTCCGGGCACGGCCAGGACTTCACGGACCCCAGGCGGGGGGCTCGGAGCAGAGGGGGAGTCGCACCCCCCCCGTTACA
>NZ_JQMV01000002.1 GCF_000744885.1 Thermus amyloliquefaciens
TCCAGCACCTCAGCATCCCCCTTTAGGGGTTTTTCTTTTGACTCTCTCAACGCTCGCCACGCGGTTCTCCCGCGCTCCACATCCCCCTCCAGGTCCCGCCACGGGTGGGCAAAGTCCTCCGCGTCCAACCGGGGCCTCCGGGTCCGGTGCGGCAAGCGCACCGCGTACAGGGTCCCCGCCGCGTACACCCCGCTCTTCCCCCGCAAGGTGGCCGCCGTCCGCCAGGCCGCCCGGGTGATGAGCCCCTTCTCCGTGAGCTCCCCCAAGGCCCGGTACAGGCTCGCCGAGGGGATCCCCAAGACGGCTATCAGGGCGTCGTTAGGCACAAAGAAGGTCAGCTGGCTCAGGCTCCGGGGAGGCCGCTTGCCCCCAAGGAGCCGCCGCAGCCACGCCACCCCAAGGGCCAGGAGGGTCCGGTAGACCTCGCGGGCCCGCTCGCTCAAGGGAGGCAGGGTGCCCTCCGCCTCGCCCCTCGCCAGGAGCCGGTCCGCCACCGCCAGGGGGCTTTGGGGCAACACCTCCGGCGGAGGGGGGGATTGGGCCAGCTCCGCCCGGGTGGGGATGGGCCCCTCCGGCAGGGAAGACAGGGCAGGGGGTGGGGGCAAGGTAGCCGCCACCGCCTCCGCCCCTTGGGGGTGCTCCTGCACCTCCTCAGGGGTCAGGGGCGCCTCGGGGAAGAAGCCCAAAAGCTGCTGGTAAATGGGGGGAACCTCCTCCCCACGCGCCCGCTTCCTGCGGGCCAAAGCCTCCAGGAAAGCCCGGCCCGCCGCCGAAATGCCTGCTTGAGCTTCTGGTTTTTGATATCCGCTTCCTCTAACTTCCTCCGGGGTCATAAACCCCTCCCTCTTTTCGCGTCGGGGACACCATTTCCCCGCGCACCTAACGGGTGCCTCTTGCCTTTCCCGCTGGGAGGGGGTAGCTTAGGAACAAGAGAACTCCCGCAAAAACCTTGTGTTTCTGCCCCCTCCTCAGGGGTAGCCTGCTTTTGGTCCTCGCGCGGCCCTGCCGCTTTGGGCCCCAGGGGGGCCCGGTCTACCCGTTGGGGGCTATTATACCGACCCCTTCCCAAAGGCAAGAGGGGATCCCCCGCGCACCCCGTGCAGACGCGGGCTTTCGGCACCGCTGGTGCAGGGAGAAAGTGCGGCGCACCACACGGCAAAAGGCAAAGCCCCCCGGGTTTCCCGGGGGGCTTCCTCACCTATCCCTACATCCCGTGTCCACAGCGCCCCTTACAGGGCGCACCGTTAGCCTCTGGCAGGCATCGGCACAAGGTCGCTACAAGCGATGCTCTTCGCGTTCTTCCGTCCTCGTCTTTTTTCCTCCTCCTTCGCACGGCAACCCGCCAGGGCGGTGTCTGCTGCCCGTGTGGTGGGCTCTACCCCCGGTTTTCGGCCTCGGGACGGCCGTGGCTGTCCCCGTGTGGCCGGGACACGCCCCCGATTTAGGGCCTCGGGATGGCCGTGGTTGGTCCACTCCGGGGGACCTCCCGGTGGCCTGGCCCCCACCAAGCACCAGGAATCCCCACACGCCTACCCAAACCGCTACGGGTCTTCCCTCCACCAGGTTTCCCTGGCTTCCACGGTACTCACCCGCTCCGTCCCTGCCGTTATCCCCGCTTATCCGGTCCTCGTTGAGCGGGTTTCCCCGCCTCCTAGACCGTTTTCCCGCGGCCACCGATGGGGTTCGCCACGCTCCCATCGGCGTACCAGCCCCTATGGGTTCAGGGCTGGAGGACACACCCCGGTGCGGCATTGCCGCCCGTGGGCACGGCAGGGTCGCCATTCCCGTCCACCGCGTTGTCAGACACCTAGCCCACCGGGTCCAGAAGCCTTGCCTACCCCGCCTATGGGCGGGATCCCCTTCAGGGTGCGTGGGTAAGGGCCGGAAAACCCTCACGCAGGGGGAGCTCGGCTCAGCCTCCTTCGTCCCTCGGTTCGAAGCCCTCATCAGGCCCCTTGGGCAGGCCCCCGTGTGGGGGCTCTTCGGTGTCGCCCTAGCCGTATAGCTGGAGCGTCCGGGTTTCGGCATGTACCCCTTCGGCGTCCAGCCACGACACTTGACCCATGACTCAGCACCCCTCGGGCCTGTGGCACCCTCGGAGCACCCATGGGCGGGCGCACCACCCCCTCGTGGTGCAGGGATCATCCCCTCCGACGGCGACGGCTGGCTCGTACGGTCGCCTTCCGTGTGAACCGACCACCAGATGCGTGGCGATAGGACGGTGCCTTTCACGGGGTCGCCCTCGATTCCGGCACCACCCCCGCCCCAAACCGGACGGGCCCAACTAGGGCATCCGGCTTTCCCCGGCCCAGGCGGGACGGGTGGGGAGGGGCACCTGGTGGGGGCCAGGCTCACGAGGTAGGTATAGCGGGGAGGGTCTTGATCCGACCCTTTTTACGTCCCCCCCTCCCCTCCCCCTTTTAGGTCTTCTTTCCCCTTCCCTACGGGAAAGGACAAGGCGGGAGTCTCCCCTTGCTACCCTCTCCCCCATGGGCCGCACCCCTTACCCCTGGCAAGGCCCGGTCTGGAAGGCCCTGCACCGAGCCTTGGCCCACCCGGGGAACCGCTACCGCTACGGCCTCCTCCTCCCCCCGGGGGAGAGGCCTCCCCGGGAGCGGGAGGGCCTGCGGGCCTTCCCTCTTCCCGAGGGAGGGTGGCTGGTCCTCTCCCGGGAGGCGAGGGTGGGGAACCTGGAGCTTCAGGACCTGGCCCAGCGCCCCTTGCGGGTGGGGCCTTTCCTCCTCACCTGGGGCGGGATGCGGCGGGACAAGACCCAGAGGGCCCGCTTCCTGGTCTCCCCCGCCTGGGTGCGGGAGCGGCAGAGGGAGATGGAGCGCCTGGTGGGGAGCTTCCGCTGGCCCCACGACCGGAAGCGGGTCAAGCCCCTGGTCCTGGCGGAGGCCCGCAGGCTCGTGGGCAGAACAAACGCCCTCACCCGGGAGGTGCGGGAGGCCGCCAAGGTGGGCTTCCTCCCCCCGGCCACCGCCAACCGCTGGGACAAGGCGGTGCGGAGGAGCCTGCGGAAGGCCCTCACCGGCCTCGGGCTCACCAAGGGGGAGATATCGGAACTTCTGGGGCGGGTGGTGCGGCTCAAGCAGAGGAGGGGGGAATGAGAAAGCAAGATGCCATCCACGCCCTGGGGCGGCTTTTGACGCTTTATTGGCCCCTCACGGACGAGGTGGGGCTTGGGGACCTCCTGCGCCCCTACCTCCCGGACAAACCCGCCTGGACCGAGGAGGAGATCACAGCGGCCCTGGCCCGCCTCCTGGCGGACGTGGTGGCGGAGGGGTGGGACCGGCACGGAGCCCCCAGCGTGGCCCGCCACCCCACGGAGGGTTTTGTGGCCTCCTTCGAGGGCCCCGGAGGCCCCTACACCGTGGAGGCCACCTCGAAGCGGGAGGCTTACCGGGAGGCCCGGCGGGAGTGGGTGTACCGGCTCCTCACCCGGTCGTGAAGCTTCACCGGGAAATCATACTGGAGGGGGGTCTATTACGGAATGAGAGGGGTGGGGAAGCGTAATGAACCCCGAAGGAAATACTTTTCCCGATTACCTTAACCCAAGTTGCTACCCAAGCATTTGTTGAGCCAAGAGATTTAGGTTGTGGGCCAAGATGAAGGAGAGCACCTTGATCACAAAACCCTCCTGGGTCACCGCATGGATGCGCCGCGGGAAGAGGGCATGGAGCATACTGCCCACCGTCTCCACCACCCCCTAGGTGTTTCCCTCACGGGAAAGCAGCCGCCCCACAATGGCCAGGTACTGCAACCAAGGCACATACCGCCGGCTGTTCCTTCTACGGATGACCATGGGCACAATCCCCCCCGCCTCCCGGAGGAGGTCTCCAAGGTAGCCCTTCGGGCTGACCATAGAAGTGGCTTTCGTACCCCCGGTCCAGGTAGAGCTCCGCCCCCTCGGGAAGGTCCAGGGGAAGAAGGAGCAAAGAGCTCAGATCATGTAGGCTTCCCGGGGTCAGGCTCACTTCATGGATAAACTTCCCGTCGTCCACCAGGAGGTGGAGCTTGGGGCCGTGGAAGTAGACCCGTTTGCTGGGGATGAAGCCGCGGTAGGCCTTGTCTGGGAAAAGGCGGGAGCGGGGGGCGCGGATATTCTCGCAGGCGGGGAGGGGGAAGGTGTCCAAGGCGTAGGCCTGGGCCTGGTGGAGGTTTTTCCAGGCCTGGGCTAGGAGGTGGGTCAGCCCCGAAGGGGCTATCTTGCGAAGGGGGAGGAAGAAGGGGTATAGGGCGTGGAGTCTGCGGTTGAAGCGACTTGGGGAGGGGACGTAGGTAAAGAGGCGCAGGTCTTTGGCGAGGGCCAGGGCCTTGTTGTGCTTGCCGCCCAGTTCCATGGCGGCCAGGATGGCGAGGGTCAGGATGGCGGAGGCTGGGGTCTTGGCTTGGGGGTCGTCCTTGTAGCCCAGGGCCTGGAGGGCATCGTCTATAATGCAAAAGGCCGCTATGATGCGCGACAGCATAGCGGCCACTATTTTTTCAGGCCTCGGGATAGGTAGCAACTTGGGTTAACATAGCACGGCGGGCGCCCGCTGTCCAGCGATCCATCTGGCGGTCCTTCCCGGACGGCGGGCGGTGCACTATAGTTTGGCCAAAGCTCCGGCACCGGGGCCGGTGCCGCGCCGCGGGGGGATGGCCGATGACGGGTGCACACTGGGACGCCGTGTTCGACGAGGATTACCTGTACTTCTACGAGACCTTCTTGCACGACGAGCGCAACGAGAAGGAGGCCGAGCTCATCGCCCGGCTCCTCGACCTCGGTCCGGGGGCGGATGTGCTGGATGTGCCTTGCGGGCACGGCCGCATCGCCGTGCGCCTGGCGCGCCGAGGCTGCCGCGTGACCGGCCTCGACGCCAGCCCGCTGTTCCTGGAGCGGGCCCGCCAGGCCGCGGCGGCCGCGGGCGTCGGCGTCGAGTGGGTCCACGGCGACATGCGGGCCCTGCCGTTCGGGCGAGACTTCGACGCCGTGGTCAACTGGTTCACCTCCTTCGGCTACTTCGACGACGAGGAGAACCGCCGCGTGCTGGCGGAGTTCCGGCGCGTGCTGCGGCCCGGCGGCCGGCTGCTGATCGAGACGGTCCACCGCGACCGGATCCTGCGCAGCCTGCCGCCCGGCGAGCCGGTGCGCTTCGACGTGGTCCGCCGGGGCGACGACCTGATGATCGACCGCACCGGGTACGAACCGCTCACCGGGCGCGTGCAGACCGACCGCACCATCGTCCGGGACGGGCGTGTGCGCCGGTTCGCGTACGGGCTGCGGCTGTATACGCCGGTGGAGCTGCGGGACGAGCTGCTGCGGGCCGGGTTCGCCCGCGTCGAGCTGCTGGGCGACGAGGGCGGACCACTCACGCTCGACAGCCGGCGGCTGCTCGCCGTCGCGCAGGCGTGAGCGGGGCAACTACAACGTGCCCTAGCAGCGGGGCGGGGAGTAGGATCCCCCACCTCTTCCCGAAAGCCACCTTTCGCGCATGGAAAGGGGCCCCGCAGGGACAAACCCTGCGGGGTTTATGCGCTTTAGACGGGTAATGAGCGCATAAAGGCGGCAGAAGGAGGGGGCCACGAAGGCCCCTCTCGGGGGTGCATAAAGGCTAAACCCAAGCCTCACGGCACCGGGGGGTAGGGTAGAACCCATGAAGGGCTTCGACCGGGAGGAGTACCTGGAGGAGTACGGCCCCGTGCGCTTGCGCACCACCTTCTACCGCCGGGGAACTCGGATGGGGGACTGGGGGGTGCAGCTGGAGTGGGAGGACCCCGAGGAGGGCTGGGTCTGGGTGGCCCGGTACGACAGCGCAGGGGGAAAGCCCCATCGAGACCGGAACCGTATCGCCCAGCACGAGGCCCTGCCCTTGCCCCCAGATCCCGCCGAGGCCCTGAAAGCGGCCCAGGAGGACCTGCGGGCCCACCTGGAGGAGTACATTGAGGCGTATCGGGCCGCGAAGGCCCAGGGGAGGCAAGGATGGTGAGCTTACCGGAGGCCGCCAAGCGGGCCATGCAGGCGGGGGCAGAGGTGTCCCGCTTCCTCTACGCCCACCCTGAGATCACGGCCCGCTTGCCCCAAAGCTACCGCCTGGTGGTCCTTCTCCTGGACGATCCCGAGGCCCTGGGCTGGGCCTTGGGCCAAGGGAAGGCGGCGGAAGGACCTGTGATCTATGCCCTGGTCCGGGAGGGTCGGGTGGAAGGCCTCCTGACCCCAGAGGGACCGGTGGCCTTGGGGCGGGCGGCCTAGCCCCGCCCCGCAGGACCCAGGGGCACCACCAGGCGCAGCCAGCGCCGACCCCTTTCGTCCACCCCGGAGAGGAGGCGCAAGGGCCGGCCCGGGAGGTGCCGGGCCACCACCGCCTCCAGCTCCCGGGCCAGGGCCTCCCGCCTCTCCGGGGGCAGCTCGGGGGTCTCCAGGAGGAGCTCCACGGTGTCCCGCTCCAGGTTCCGGTCCACGGCTTCACCTCGGGAGGACATCCTACGCTTGCCCCTCGGGAAAGGGGTGTTTTCCGGGCTCTAAGGCCCCAAGAAGGCCCGGGGGGAAGGGGGGCAAGGGGAACCCCTAGGGAACCTGACCCCCGGCCTTCTAGGCCCCTTACAAGGGCGTTGAGGGCCCTTTAGGGAAGGTGTGCCCGGCCCCAAAGGGCTTTTGGCCCGGGCAAAGGGGGGTGAGCACCCCCCCGCTCAGCGCTCAGCGCCTTTCCCGAGCGGTGAGCGTTCAGGCAATCGAAGGGATGGCTGGGCGAGCGCTCACCCCGTCAGGCGGGGTATCCTGGCCCCGTGGACCCCACCCTTTACGCGCCCTGGCAGGCGGCCCGGATCCTGGGGGTCTCCCCCGCCACCCTGCGGCGCATGGCGGCCCTGGTGGAGGAGGTCCTGCACCCCCTTCCCAGGGATGCGGGCGGGGGGCGGCTTTGGCCCGAGGGGGTGCTGGGCCTCCTGGCGGAGGCCCGGGGGCGGGCCAAGGCGGAGGGCATCCCCCTGCGGGAAGCCCTCCTGCAGGTCAAGGAGGCGTCGGGGGCGGAAGGGGCCTTCCCCCCACCCCCGCCCCTCGCCACCCAAGCTTCTGGGGAGGAGGCCCTGGCCCTCCTCCGGGCCCTCCTGGAGCGCCTGGAGCGGGTGGAGGGGGAGCTTGCCGCCCTGAGGGCAGAGAACCAGGCCCTGCGGGAGAGCCTGAAGGCCCTGGAGGCCCCCAGGCCCCGGCGGCCCTGGTGGGCCTTCTGGCGGCGGTAGGGGCCTAGGATGGAAGGGATGGCGGAGCCCGTGGAGGCCCAGGAAGCCCTCCCCGCGGGGGAGGAAGGGACGAGGGAAGGCGTGGGGGAGGAGCGGCGGGAGAAGCGCCCCCCGCACCCGCCCCACCAGGCGGTCCTCTTCCTCCCCGGCGTCCTGAGGGAGGGCCTCTTCCACGCGGAGAGGCTCCCCCGGGGGGTGCCGGTGGCCCTGGGGGGCAAGGCCCTCAAGGACCCCCAGGGGGAGGCGGGGGAGGGCGTCTTCGCCCTCTGGCCCCGCACCGACGAGGGGGGAAGGATCCTCTCCCTCCAGGTGGCCAGCCGCCTAAGGGAGCCCTACGAGGGGCCCCAGGCCGTGGTCCAGGGGGTCCTCCTCTACGCCGACCGGGAAAGGCTGGTCCTCCTCATCCTCCCCAAGGGGGGCGAGGGCTTCAAAGTGGGCCTCAAGCGGGCCCGGGGCTTCGCCGCCCGCCTGGAGCCCAAGAAGGCCTACCGGGTGGAGGGGAGGCTGGGCGGCCCCTACCTCCTGGCGGAAAGGGCCTGGCCCTTGGGCAAGTACCTCCAGGCCAAGAAGGAGGGCCAGCCCCTCCCGCCCCCCATCCAGGGCCGGGAGAACCCCTACCTGGAGCCCGAGAAGGGAAGGGCCAAGCGGGAAGAGGGGGGAGAAGAGGCCCCTCCCGCCAAGGAGCCCCCCAGGCCCTCCCCGGCCCCCTCGGGGGGAAAGGCCATACCGGAGAAGGGGCGGGAGAAGCCGTCCCAGCCCCCCAAGGGGAGGAAGCCCCTCCCCCGCCGGGACCCGGTGCGGGTGTGGCGGGCCCCGGAGGAGCCCCCTGACCCCGCCCCCCCGGACCTGGGGAGGCCCCGGCCCTGGGCAAGGGGCAGCTGATGGGGATCGCGGGGACGGGGCCTTACTACCTGGTCCTCCTGCCCCAGGCGGTGCCCGAGTGGTGGCCGAAGGTGGAAAGGCTCCTCCCCGAGTTCCCCCGGCGCTACGAGGTGCGCTTCTACCCCGACGGGAGCAGGGCGGTGGTCAGCGGGGACCTGGAGGCCCTGAAGGTGTGGTACAAGCGGGTGCTCAGGGGGTGAGGGGGAGGGTGTGGCCCGAAGTGGTGGAGGTCTGCCCCCTGGAGGGCCTCTCCCTCTGGCTCCGCTTCTCCGACGGGAGGGAAGGGGTGGTTGACCTGAGCGGCTTGCCCCTCCTCGGGATCCTGGAAAGGCTCAAGGACCCTGCCTTCTTCCACCAGGTGGGGGTCGACCCGGAGACGGGCACGGCGGCCTGGCCCGGGGGGATCGACCTGGACCCCCTGGTCCTCTTGGGGGCCCTTGGCCCCTAATGAACCGCTACAGCCTGGCCACGGGAGCCCCTCCTCCAGAAGTGGCGGAAGGCCCTGAGACCGCCTAGGCCACCCGCCACTGGGGAGCCTGGCGGAGGAGGGGGAGGAGGCCCTGCTGGTTGAGGAGGTGGGCCAGGAGGGCACCGGGTCTGCGGATGCCCTCCTTGCGGGAGCTCATGAGGGAGGCGGCCAGGGCCTCGCGGACCCGGTTGATGGCCCACGCCACGAGGGCCAGGGCTCCTTCCCACATGCCGTAGATTTCGGCCCTGAGGGCGTTCCAGAGGACCCAGGCGTAGAAGCGGACGCTGCCAGGATCCTTGAACTCCTTAGCGAGGCCGAGGGCGAGCTCTTCCACCTGGCGGCGGCGGTCGGCAGGTTTGGCGCGGAGGAGGGCGGTGAGAGAGTCTATACCTAACGGGGTTTTTTGCCTGGGGGGGGATAACGAGAAATCCAAGAGAAACTCCAGCACCTCAGCATCCCCCTTTAGGGGTTTTTCTTTTGACTCTCTCAACGCTCGCCACGCGGTTCTCCCGCGCTCCACATCCCCCTCCAGGTCCCGCCACGGGTGGGCAAAGTCCTCCGCGTCCAACCGGGGCCTCCGGGTCCGGTGCGGCAAGCGCACCGCGTACAGGGTCCCCGCCGCGTACACCCCGCTCTTCCCCCGCAAGGTGGCCGCCGTCCGCCAGGCCGCCCGGGTGATGAGCCCCTTCTCCGTGAGCTCCCCCAAGGCCCGGTACAGGCTCGCCGAGGGGATCCCCAAGACGGCTATCAGGGCGTCGTTAGGCACAAAGAAGGTCAGCTGGCTCAGGCTCCGGGGAGGCCGCTTGCCCCCAAGGAGCCGCCGCAGCCACGCCACCCCAAGGGCCAGGAGGGTCCGGTAGACCTCGCGGGCCCGCTCGCTCAAGGGAGGCAGGGTGCCCTCCGCCTCGCCCCTCGCCAGGAGCCGGTCCGCCACCGCCAGGGGGCTTTGGGGCAACACCTCCGGCGGAGGGGGGGATTGGGCCAGCTCCGCCCGGGTGGGGATGGGCCCCTCCGGCAGGGAAGACAGGGCAGGGGGTGGGGGCAAGGTAGCCGCCACCGCCTCCGCCCCTTGGGGGTGCTCCTGCACCTCCTCAGGGGTCAGGGGCGCCTCGGGGAAGAAGCCCAAAAGCTGCTGGTAAATGGGGGGAACCTCCTCCCCACGCGCCCGCTTCCTGCGGGCCAAAGCCTCCAGGAAAGCCCGGCCCGCCGCCGAAATGCCTGCTTGAGCTTCTGGTTTTTGATATCCGCTTCCTCTAACTTCCTCCGGGGTCATAAACCCCTCCCTCTTTTCGCGTCGGGGACACCATTTCCCCGCGCACCTAACGGGTGCCTCTTGCCTTTCCCGCTGGGAGGGGGTAGCTTAGGAACAAGAGAACTCCCGCAAAAACCTTGTGTTTCTGCCCCCTCCTCAGGGGTAGCCTGCTTTTGGTCCTCGCGCGGCCCTGCCGCTTTGGGCCCCAGGGGGGCCCGGTCTACCCGTTGGGGGCTATTATACCGACCCCTTCCCAAAGGCAAGAGGGGATCCCCCGCGCACCCCGTGCAGACGCGGGCTTTCGGCACCGCTGGTGCAGGGAGAAAGTGCGGCGCACCACACGGCAAAAGGCAAAGCCCCCCGGGTTTCCCGGGGGGCTTCCTCACCTATCCCTACATCCCGTGTCCACAGCGCCCCTTACAGGGCGCACCGTTAGCCTCTGGCAGGCATCGGCACAAGGTCGCTACAAGCGATGCTCTTCGCGTTCTTCCGTCCTCGTCTTTTTTCCTCCTCCTTCGCACGGCAACCCGCCAGGGCGGTGTCTGCTGCCCGTGTGGTGGGCTCTACCCCCGGTTTTCGGCCTCGGGACGGCCGTGGCTGTCCCCGTGTGGCCGGGACACGCCCCCGATTTAGGGCCTCGGGATGGCCGTGGTTGGTCCACTCCGGGGGACCTCCCGGTGGCCTGGCCCCCACCAAGCACCAGGAATCCCCACACGCCTACCCAAACCGCTACGGGTCTTCCCTCCACCAGGTTTCCCTGGCTTCCACGGTACTCACCCGCTCCGTCCCTGCCGTTATCCCCGCTTATCCGGTCCTCGTTGAGCGGGTTTCCCCGCCTCCTAGACCGTTTTCCCGCGGCCACCGATGGGGTTCGCCACGCTCCCATCGGCGTACCAGCCCCTATGGGTTCAGGGCTGGAGGACACACCCCGGTGCGGCATTGCCGCCCGTGGGCACGGCAGGGTCGCCATTCCCGTCCACCGCGTTGTCAGACACCTAGCCCACCGGGTCCAGAAGCCTTGCCTACCCCGCCTATGGGCGGGATCCCCTTCAGGGTGCGTGGGTAAGGGCCGGAAAACCCTCACGCAGGGGGAGCTCGGCTCAGCCTCCTTCGTCCCTCGGTTCGAAGCCCTCATCAGGCCCCTTGGGCAGGCCCCCGTGTGGGGGCTCTTCGGTGTCGCCCTAGCCGTATAGCTGGAGCGTCCGGGTTTCGGCATGTACCCCTTCGGCGTCCAGCCACGACACTTGACCCATGACTCAGCACCCCTCGGGCCTGTGGCACCCTCGGAGCACCCATGGGCGGGCGCACCACCCCCTCGTGGTGCAGGGATCATCCCCTCCGACGGCGACGGCTGGCTCGTACGGTCGCCTTCCGTGTGAACCGACCACCAGATGCGTGGCGATAGGACGGTGCCTTTCACGGGGTCGCCCTCGATTCCGGCACCACCCCCGCCCCAAACCGGACGGGCCCAACTAGGGCATCCGGCTTTCCCCGGCCCAGGCGGGACGGGTGGGGAGGGGCACCTGGTGGGGGCCAGGCTCACGAGGTAGGTATAGCGGGGAGGGTCTTGATCCGACCCTTTTTACGTCCCCCCCCTCCCCTCCCCCCTTTTAGGTCTTCTTTCCCCTTCCCTACGGGAAAGGACAAGGCGGGAGTCTCCCCTTGCTACCCTCTCCCCCATGGGCCGCACCCCTTACCCCTGGCAAGGCCCGGTCTGGAAGGCCCTGCACCGAGCCTTGGCCCACCCGGGGAACCGCTACCGCTACGGCCTCCTCCTCCCCCCGGGGGAGAGGCCTCCCCGGGAGCGGGAGGGCCTGCGGGCCTTCCCTCTTCCCGAGGGAGGGTGGCTGGTCCTCTCCCGGGAGGCGAGGGTGGGGAACCTGGAGCTTCAGGACCTGGCCCAGCGCCCCTTGCGGGTGGGGCCTTTCCTCCTCACCTGGGGCGGGATGCGGCGGGACAAGACCCAGAGGGCCCGCTTCCTGGTCTCCCCCGCCTGGGTGCGGGAGCGGCAGAGGGAGATGGAGCGCCTGGTGGGGAGCTTCCGCTGGCCCCACGACCGGAAGCGGGTCAAGCCCCTGGTCCTGGCGGAGGCCCGCAGGCTCGTGGGCAGAACAAACGCCCTCACCCGGGAGGTGCGGGAGGCCGCCAAGGTGGGCTTCCTCCCCCCGGCCACCGCCAACCGCTGGGACAAGGCGGTGCGGAGGAGCCTGCGGAAGGCCCTCACCGGCCTCGGGCTCACCAAGGGGGAGATATCGGAACTTCTGGGGCGGGTGGTGCGGCTCAAGCAGAGGAGGGGGGAATGAGAAAGCAAGATGCCATCCACGCCCTGGGGCGGCTTTTGACGCTTTATTGGCCCCTCACGGACGAGGTGGGGCTTGGGGACCTCCTGCGCCCCTACCTCCCGGACAAACCCGCCTGGACCGAGGAGGAGATCACAGCGGCCCTGGCCCGCCTCCTGGCGGACGTGGTGGCGGAGGGGTGGGACCGGCACGGAGCCCCCAGCGTGGCCCGCCACCCCACGGAGGGTTTTGTGGCCTCCTTCGAGGGCCCCGGAGGCCCCTACACCGTGGAGGCCACCTCGAAGCGGGAGGCTTACCGGGAGGCCCGGCGGGAGTGGGTGTACCGGCTCCTCACCCGGTCGTGAAGCTTCACCGGGAAATCATACTGGAGGGGGGTCTATTACGGAATGAGAGGGGTGGGGAAGCGTAATGAACCCCGAAGGAAATACTTTTCCCGATTACCTTAACCCAAGTTGCTACCCAAGCATTTGTTGAGCCAAGAGATTTAGGTTGTGGGCCAAGATGAAGGAGAGCACCTTGATCACAAAACCCTCCTGGGTCACCGCATGGATGCGCCGCGGGAAGAGGGCATGGAGCATACTGCCCACCGTCTCCACCACCCCCTAGGTGTTTCCCTCACGGGAAAGCAGCCGCCCCACAATGGCCAGGTACTGCAACCAAGGCACATACCGCCGGCTGTTCCTTCTACGGATGACCATGGGCACAATCCCCCCCGCCTCCCGGAGGAGGTCTCCAAGGTAGCCCTTCGGGCTGACCATAGAAGTGGCTTTCGTACCCCCGGTCCAGGTAGAGCTCCGCCCCCTCGGGAAGGTCCAGGGGAAGAAGGAGCAAAGAGCTCAGATCATGTAGGCTTCCCGGGGTCAGGCTCACTTCATGGATAAACTTCCCGTCGTCCACCAGGAGGTGGAGCTTGGGGCCGTGGAAGTAGACCCGTTTGCTGGGGATGAAGCCGCGGTAGGCCTTGTCTGGGAAAAGGCGGGAGCGGGGGGCGCGGATATTCTCGCAGGCGGGGAGGGGGAAGGTGTCCAAGGCGTAGGCCTGGGCCTGGTGGAGGTTTTTCCAGGCCTGGGCTAGGAGGTGGGTCAGCCCCGAAGGGGCTATCTTGCGAAGGGGGAGGAAGAAGGGGTATAGGGCGTGGAGTCTGCGGTTGAAGCGACTTGGGGAGGGGACGTAGGTAAAGAGGCGCAGGTCTTTGGCGAGGGCCAGGGCCTTGTTGTGCTTGCCGCCCAGTTCCATGGCGGCCAGGATGGCGAGGGTCAGGATGGCGGAGGCTGGGGTCTTGGCTTGGGGGTCGTCCTTGTAGCCCAGGGCCTGGAGGGCATCGTCTATAATGCAAAAGGCCGCTATGATGCGCGACAGCATAGCGGCCACTATTTTTTCAGGCCTCGGGATAGGTAGCAACTTGGGTTAACATAGCACGGCGGGCGCCCGCTGTCCAGCGATCCATCTGGCGGTCCTTCCCGGACGGCGGGCGGTGCACTATAGTTTGGCCAAAGCTCCGGCACCGGGGCCGGTGCCGCGCCGCGGGGGGATGGCCGATGACGGGTGCACACTGGGACGCCGTGTTCGACGAGGATTACCTGTACTTCTACGAGACCTTCTTGCACGACGAGCGCAACGAGAAGGAGGCCGAGCTCATCGCCCGGCTCCTCGACCTCGGTCCGGGGGCGGATGTGCTGGATGTGCCTTGCGGGCACGGCCGCATCGCCGTGCGCCTGGCGCGCCGAGGCTGCCGCGTGACCGGCCTCGACGCCAGCCCGCTGTTCCTGGAGCGGGCCCGCCAGGCCGCGGCGGCCGCGGGCGTCGGCGTCGAGTGGGTCCACGGCGACATGCGGGCCCTGCCGTTCGGGCGAGACTTCGACGCCGTGGTCAACTGGTTCACCTCCTTCGGCTACTTCGACGACGAGGAGAACCGCCGCGTGCTGGCGGAGTTCCGGCGCGTGCTGCGGCCCGGCGGCCGGCTGCTGATCGAGACGGTCCACCGCGACCGGATCCTGCGCAGCCTGCCGCCCGGCGAGCCGGTGCGCTTCGACGTGGTCCGCCGGGGCGACGACCTGATGATCGACCGCACCGGGTACGAACCGCTCACCGGGCGCGTGCAGACCGACCGCACCATCGTCCGGGACGGGCGTGTGCGCCGGTTCGCGTACGGGCTGCGGCTGTATACGCCGGTGGAGCTGCGGGACGAGCTGCTGCGGGCCGGGTTCGCCCGCGTCGAGCTGCTGGGCGACGAGGGCGGACCACTCACGCTCGACAGCCGGCGGCTGCTCGCCGTCGCGCAGGCGTGAGCGGGGCAACTACAACGTGCCCTAGCAGCGGGGCGGGGAGTAGGATCCCCCACCTCTTCCCGAAAGCCACCTTTCGCGCATGGAAAGGGGCCCCGCAGGGACAAACCCTGCGGGGTTTATGCGCTTTAGACGGGTAATGAGCGCATAAAGGCGGCAGAAGGAGGGGGCCACGAAGGCCCCTCTCGGGGGTGCATAAAGGCTAAACCCAAGCCTCACGGCACCGGGGGGTAGGGTAGAACCCATGAAGGGCTTCGACCGGGAGGAGTACCTGGAGGAGTACGGCCCCGTGCGCTTGCGCACCACCTTCTACCGCCGGGGAACTCGGATGGGGGACTGGGGGGTGCAGCTGGAGTGGGAGGACCCCGAGGAGGGCTGGGTCTGGGTGGCCCGGTACGACAGCGCAGGGGGAAAGCCCCATCGAGACCGGAACCGTATCGCCCAGCACGAGGCCCTGCCCTTGCCCCCAGATCCCGCCGAGGCCCTGAAAGCGGCCCAGGAGGACCTGCGGGCCCACCTGGAGGAGTACATTGAGGCGTATCGGGCCGCGAAGGCCCAGGGGAGGCAAGGATGGTGAGCTTACCGGAGGCCGCCAAGCGGGCCATGCAGGCGGGGGCAGAGGTGTCCCGCTTCCTCTACGCCCACCCTGAGATCACGGCCCGCTTGCCCCAAAGCTACCGCCTGGTGGTCCTTCTCCTGGACGATCCCGAGGCCCTGGGCTGGGCCTTGGGCCAAGGGAAGGCGGCGGAAGGACCTGTGATCTATGCCCTGGTCCGGGAGGGTCGGGTGGAAGGCCTCCTGACCCCAGAGGGACCGGTGGCCTTGGGGCGGGCGGCCTAGCCCCGCCCCGCAGGACCCAGGGGCACCACCAGGCGCAGCCAGCGCCGACCCCTTTCGTCCACCCCGGAGAGGAGGCGCAAGGGCCGGCCCGGGAGGTGCCGGGCCACCACCGCCTCCAGCTCCCGGGCCAGGGCCTCCCGCCTCTCCGGGGGCAGCTCGGGGGTCTCCAGGAGGAGCTCCACGGTGTCCCGCTCCAGGTTCCGGTCCACGGCTTCACCTCGGGAGGACATCCTACGCTTGCCCCTCGGGAAAGGGGTGTTTTCCGGGCTCTAAGGCCCCAAGAAGGCCCGGGGGGAAGGGGGGCAAGGGGAACCCCTAGGGAACCTGACCCCCGGCCTTCTAGGCCCCTTACAAGGGCGTTGAGGGCCCTTTAGGGAAGGTGTGCCCGGCCCCAAAGGGCTTTTGGCCCGGGCAAAGGGGGGTGAGCACCCCCCCGCTCAGCGCTCAGCGCCTTTCCCGAGCGGTGAGCGTTCAGGCAATCGAAGGGATGGCTGGGCGAGCGCTCACCCCGTCAGGCGGGGTATCCTGGCCCCGTGGACCCCACCCTTTACGCGCCCTGGCAGGCGGCCCGGATCCTGGGGGTCTCCCCCGCCACCCTGCGGCGCATGGCGGCCCTGGTGGAGGAGGTCCTGCACCCCCTTCCCAGGGATGCGGGCGGGGGGCGGCTTTGGCCCGAGGGGGTGCTGGGCCTCCTGGCGGAGGCCCGGGGGCGGGCCAAGGCGGAGGGCATCCCCCTGCGGGAAGCCCTCCTGCAGGTCAAGGAGGCGTCGGGGGCGGAAGGGGCCTTCCCCCCACCCCCGCCCCTCGCCACCCAAGCTTCTGGGGAGGAGGCCCTGGCCCTCCTCCGGGCCCTCCTGGAGCGCCTGGAGCGGGTGGAGGGGGAGCTTGCCGCCCTGAGGGCAGAGAACCAGGCCCTGCGGGAGAGCCTGAAGGCCCTGGAGGCCCCCAGGCCCCGGCGGCCCTGGTGGGCCTTCTGGCGGCGGTAGGGGCCTAGGATGGAAGGGATGGCGGAGCCCGTGGAGGCCCAGGAAGCCCTCCCCGCGGGGGAGGAAGGGACGAGGGAAGGCGTGGGGGAGGAGCGGCGGGAGAAGCGCCCCCCGCACCCGCCCCACCAGGCGGTCCTCTTCCTCCCCGGCGTCCTGAGGGAGGGCCTCTTCCACGCGGAGAGGCTCCCCCGGGGGGTGCCGGTGGCCCTGGGGGGCAAGGCCCTCAAGGACCCCCAGGGGGAGGCGGGGGAGGGCGTCTTCGCCCTCTGGCCCCGCACCGACGAGGGGGGAAGGATCCTCTCCCTCCAGGTGGCCAGCCGCCTAAGGGAGCCCTACGAGGGGCCCCAGGCCGTGGTCCAGGGGGTCCTCCTCTACGCCGACCGGGAAAGGCTGGTCCTCCTCATCCTCCCCAAGGGGGGCGAGGGCTTCAAAGTGGGCCTCAAGCGGGCCCGGGGCTTCGCCGCCCGCCTGGAGCCCAAGAAGGCCTACCGGGTGGAGGGGAGGCTGGGCGGCCCCTACCTCCTGGCGGAAAGGGCCTGGCCCTTGGGCAAGTACCTCCAGGCCAAGAAGGAGGGCCAGCCCCTCCCGCCCCCCATCCAGGGCCGGGAGAACCCCTACCTGGAGCCCGAGAAGGGAAGGGCCAAGCGGGAAGAGGGGGGAGAAGAGGCCCCTCCCGCCAAGGAGCCCCCCAGGCCCTCCCCGGCCCCCTCGGGGGGAAAGGCCATACCGGAGAAGGGGCGGGAGAAGCCGTCCCAGCCCCCCAAGGGGAGGAAGCCCCTCCCCCGCCGGGACCCGGTGCGGGTGTGGCGGGCCCCGGAGGAGCCCCCTGACCCCGCCCCCCCGGACCTGGGGAGGCCCCCGGCCCTGGGCAAGGGGCAGCTGATGGGGATCGCGGGGACGGGGCCTTACTACCTGGTCCTCCTGCCCCAGGCGGTGCCCGAGTGGTGGCCGAAGGTGGAAAGGCTCCTCCCCGAGTTCCCCCGGCGCTACGAGGTGCGCTTCTACCCCGACGGGAGCAGGGCGGTGGTCAGCGGGGACCTGGAGGCCCTGAAGGTGTGGTACAAGCGGGTGCTCAGGGGGTGAGGGGGAGGGTGTGGCCCGAAGTGGTGGAGGTCTGCCCCCTGGAGGGCCTCTCCCTCTGGCTCCGCTTCTCCGACGGGAGGGAAGGGGTGGTTGACCTGAGCGGCTTGCCCCTCCTCGGGATCCTGGAAAGGCTCAAGGACCCTGCCTTCTTCCACCAGGTGGGGGTCGACCCGGAGACGGGCACGGCGGCCTGGCCCGGGGGGATCGACCTGGACCCCCTGGTCCTCTTGGGGGCCCTTGGCCCCTAATGAACCGCTACAGCCTGGCCACGGGAGCCCCTCCTCCAGAAGTGGCGGAAGGCCCTGAGACCGCCTAGGCCACCCGCCACTGGGGAGCCTGGCGGAGGAGGGGGAGGAGGCCCTGCTGGTTGAGGAGGTGGGCCAGGAGGGCACCGGGTCTGCGGATGCCCTCCTTGCGGGAGCTCATGAGGGAGGCGGCCAGGGCCTCGCGGACCCGGTTGATGGCCCACGCCACGAGGGCCAGGGCTCCTTCCCACATGCCGTAGATTTCGGCCCTGAGGGCGTTCCAGAGGACCCAGGCGTAGAAGCGGACGCTGCCAGGATCCTTGAACTCCTTAGCGAGGCCGAGGGCGAGCTCTTCCACCTGGCGGCGGCGGTCGGCAGGTTTGGCGCGGAGGAGGGCGGTGAGAGAGTCTATACCTAACGGGGTTTTTGCCCTGGGGGGGGATAACGAGAAATCCAAGAGAAAC
>NZ_JQMV01000004.1 GCF_000744885.1 Thermus amyloliquefaciens
TTATCCCCTGCGTAAGGAGCAGAAGGAGAAAGGGGAGGAGTACCTTTGGCCCCCCGAGGCGGCGGAGCTTCTGCGTCTGGCCTACGGGTGGCCCGGTCGTGTCCCCTCGCCTCTCCGTGGAGGAAGCCCTTTCCCTCCTGGAGACGGCTGGCCGGCTGGCTCGGGGGCTCAAGGAGGGTGCGCCCACCATTCCCGAGGTGGTCCGGGACCTGAAGGGGCTGGGGGAGGTGCTGGAGGCGTTTAGGGGGGAGGCTAAGCGGTATGAGAGGCTTTCCGGGGAGATGTCCGCCACCCTGGGCGGCTTCCTTCGCCGCTTGGAGGGGGAGATGCAGGGGTTTGTCGCCGATACGCGCCGGGAGGTTTCCGAGGCCCTGAGCCGGGTGGTCAATCCCCTGGTCCCCGCCACCACCCTGGCGGTGCTTTCGTCCCTCTTCGCCGTGGGCTTCCTCGTCCTCTCCTCCGTCCACTCTGCGGGCTGGGTGTCGGCCCTTCCCTACCTGGGGGCGGCCTCCTGGGCGGGGCCGTGGTCTGGTGGTTGAGGGGTTAGCCCCTATAATGGGGGCATGCGGTCGGCCATCGCCAAGCTCGGACTTCCCCCCTACAAACTTCACCCTGCCGGAGGTTCGGGTAGAATGGTCTGACCCCCGGGGGTGCGGTGGCCGACCTAAATCCCCGGGGGTTTTACCTTCCCCCGAAATCCTCGTTCAGGACGGCCAAAGGGCCCTCTCCTACGGCCTCCGGGAGGTGGTCCGGCGGGCGCTCGCCCCCTACGCTGACCACTTCCGGGGGCTTACTTCCTGCGGCTACCCCGCCCCTCAGGGGGACCATGTAACGGCCTTCCTCGTGGAGGAGGAGGAGGGCTACCGGGTCCGCTTCTCCGGGGTGATGACCTGCGGGTCCCCGTGGGCTTGCCCGGTGTGCTCCTCGCGGCTGGCCCGGGACCGGGGCGAGGCCCTGGCCCGGGCGGCGGCCCGGCTGGTGGGGCTCGGCTACCGGGCCGTGCATGTGGTGCTCACGGTTCGGCACACCCGGGGGGAGGCCCTGGCCGATGTCTTCGGGGCCCTCTCCTCGGCCTGGCGGTGGGCCTGGGGGCATAGGCGGGTCAAGGCCCTCCTCCGGGGGGTGGCCTATGCCCGTTCGGTGGAGATTACCTTCGGGCGCAACGGCTGGCACCCCCACATCCACGCCCTTCTGCTCGTGCCTGCTCACCGGGATCCCTGGGCCCTTGAGGATCCACTTTGGGAGGCGTGGAGTGAGGCGGTGGAGGCGGTGGGCTGGGCTCCCTCGTCCCGTGATGCCTACTCCTTTGAGGTCGTGGAGTCCGAGGAGGACTTGGGCCATGTGAGCCGCTATGTGGGCAAGGGCTCGTGGGGCCTCGGCCTCGAGGTGGCGGGTGGACCTCTGAAAGGGGCCACCAGGGCCTGACCCCCTTTGAGTTGCTGGGGGCGGCCTGGGCTGGGGGGGCCATCCCGTACCAGGGCACCCCGGCCTGGGTGGACGGGGAGGGGAGGGAGGTGGAGGTGGACCCCCTGGAGGAGGGGGGGGCCTTGATACTCCGGGAGTTTTGCGGCCACGCCCTCCGGCACGCTACTCGCCTCGGTCTGACCCCTGAGGAGGCCGCCTGGCGGTGGGTGGAGTACGCCAAGGCCACCCGTGGCCGCAAGGCCCTGACCACTTCCAGGGCGCTGACCCTCCTCCTCCGGGAGGCCCTGGCCGAGGTGGAGGCCGAGGAGGAGGCCCGGCCTCCGGTGGAGGTGGTCAAGCTCGCCCGGGCCGCTTATGTCTGGCTTCTCCGGTCTGGCCGGCTGGCCTACTGGATCCATGTGGCTGAGTCCCTGGGCTCGCTGGTCCTGGCCTGTGAGCTTCTGGGGCTCGTGGAGGGGGTGGAGTGGGATGTGGTTCCCCGTGCTCCTCCTGGGGAGGAGGAGGTGGCGGCTTGCGTCTAGCAAAACCCTCCGCTAAAACTTGGCGGAAAGGGTACCCGGCACTTTTCGCGAGGTTTTTTGCGGGGGGGTATGGGGTTTGGGGGGTGAGCCCCGCCCCCCAAAATCCCCTTTCTGGGCGGTATACTTTGCGTATGCCCCTGGCGTGGCTGACTGGGGGGGCGGGGCGAGGGGCGAAGCCCCTAGGGGGGGCGCGAAGCGCCCCCCCTAGGGGCTTCGCCCCCTCGGGCCTTGGTGCGAGGCCCGACCCCCCCACCCCATACCCCCCCGGATGGAACGAAACGGGGGTGCAGGGGGCGCCCAGCCCCCTGCCTGCAAACCCGCGCCGGGCGTGGAAGGGGCCCCGTCAGGGGACGAGGGGGGCCCCCCTTCCTTTGGGGCGGCATTTTTCTGGGCGGCCTCCTCGGGTTGCGGGGTACGGGGTGGGCCGGGCCCCTGTCCAGGGTGCGGGGTAGGGGCCCCGCACCCCCGAAGGGGGCTTGCCCTGGACAGGGTGGCCCACCCCGTAGACTGGTTGGCCCCGAGGCCGCCCCGGGTCTGGAGGGTTTGGAGGTAGCGGGTGGCTGAGGAGAGGCCCACCCCCTGGTGCATCTGGCCTGCGACGGGGTCATGCCCCGCTGGCTGGCTGAGGTCTACGGGGTTCCCCGGGGGGCGGGCCACCGGAGGGTGGTCCACCTTCCCCCTACCCCCTGGTCCCGGAGGGCGGTCCGCCTCGAGGTGGTGGGGTGGTCCCGGGGTGAGGTGGCTCTTGCGCCGAAGGCCCTCCGCCATGCCCTGGCGACTGCGGTGGCCCGCTACCGCCTGAGGGCCCGCCCTGACCTTTGGGACTCCCTGGCCGTCCGGTCCTCCCGGCGTTCCCTCCGAGGGAGGGAGTGGGCCCGTTGGCTAGGCCGGGAGGGTCGCTTGAAGGGGGTCCCCCGCCCTGATGCTGAGGTCTGGGATGTGGAGGCCCTGGCCCCCTTCCTTCCGAGGTTCACGAAGCGCCCTGATACCGGCTGGCCTCATCTCTACTCCCCGGTGGCCGTGGAGGTGGACATGCGCCTTTCCCCCGAGGCGGTCTGGGCTCGGTGGGAGGCGTGGCTTTCGGTCTACTCCGGGGTGCTCTGGTTTGTGCCCTCCGAGGAGAGGGCTCGGGCGGTGGGCTCTCTGCTCAGGCGGTGGTTGGAGGGGCGTGAAGGCCTCTCGGATGCCTGGCGGGTCTATGTGATTGGGAGGTGGTGGGATGGACAAGACTGAGGCTCAGGATTGGCGTGCGTCCTCCCTTGGGGGGGGCTGGCTCACTACCGGGGATGTGGCCCGGCGGGTCGGCATCTCTCCCGGTACGGCCCGGTACTACGCGGGCCTGCTCCTGGACCGGGGTTATCCCCTGCGTAAGGAGCAGAAGGAGAAAGGGGAGGAGTACCTTTGGCCCCCGAGGCGGCGGAGCTTCTGCGTCTGGCCTACGGGTGGCCCGGTCCGTGTCCCCTCGCCTCTCCGTGGAGGAAGCCCTTTCCCTCCTGGAGACGGCTGGCCGGCTGGCTCGGGGGCTCAAGGAGGGTGCGCCCACCATTCCCGAGGTGGTCCGGGACCTGAAGGGGCTGGGGGAGGTGCTGGAGGCGTTTAGGGGGGAGGCTAAGCGGTATGAGAGGCTTTCCGGGGAGATGTCCGCCACCCTGGGCGGCTTCCTTCGCCGCTTGGAGGGGGAGATGCAGGGGTTTGTCGCCGATACGCGCCGGGAGGTTTCCGAGGCCCTGAGCCGGGTGGTCAATCCCCTGGTCCCCGCCACCACCCTGGCGGTGCTTTCGTCCCTCTTCGCCGTGGGCTTCCTCGTCCTCTCCTCCGTCCACTCTGCGGGCTGGGTGTCGGCCCTTCCCTACCTGGGGCGGCCCTCCTGGGCGGGCCGTGGTCTGGTGGTTGAGGGGTTAGCCCCTATAATGGGGGCATGCGGTCGGCCATCGCCAAGCTCGGACTTCCCCCTACAAACTTCACCCTGCCGGAGGTTCGGGGTAGAATGGTCTGACCCCGGGGGTGCGGTGGCCGACCTAAATCCCCGGGGGTTTTACCTTCCCCCGAAATCCTCGTTCAGGACGGCCAAGGGCCCTCTCCTACGGCCTCCGGGAGGTGGTCCGGCGGGCGCTCGCCCCCTACGCTGACCACTTCCGGGGGCTTACTTCCTGCGGCTACCCCGCCCCTCAGGGGGACCATGTAACGGCCTTCCTCGTGGAGGAGGAGGAGGGCTACCGGGTCCGCTTCTCCGGGGTGATGACCTGCGGGTCCCGTGGGCTTGCCCGGTGTGCTCCTCGCGGCTGGCCCGGGACCGGGGCGAGGCCTGGCCCGGGCGGCGGCCCGGCTGGTGGGGCTCGGCTACCGGGCCGTGCATGTGGTGCTCACGGTTCGGCACACCCGGGGGAGGCCCTGGCCGATGTCTTCGGGGCCCTCTCCTCGGCCTGGCGGTGGGCCTGGGGGCATAGGCGGGTCAAGGCCTCCTCCGGGGGTGGCCTATGCCCGTTCGGTGGAGATTACCTTCGGGCGCAACGGCTGGCACCCCCACATCCACGCCCTTCTGCTCGTGCCTGCTCACCGGGATCCCTGGGCCCTTGAGGATCCACTTTGGGAGGCGTGGAGTGAGGCGGTGGAGGCGGTGGGCTGGGCTCCCTCGTCCCGTGATGCCTACTCCTTTGAGGTCGTGGAGTCCGAGGAGGACTTGGGCCATGTGAGCCGCTATGTGGGCAAGGGCTCGTGGGGCCTCGGCCTCGAGGTGGCGGGTGGACCTCTGAAAGGGGGCCACCAGGGCCTGACCCCCTTTGAGTTGCTGGGGGCGGCCTGGGCTGGGGGGCCATCCCGTACCAGGGCACCCCGGCCTGGGTGGACGGGGAGGGAGGGAGGTGGAGGTGGACCCCCTGGAGGAGGGGGGGCCTTGATACTCCGGGAGTTTTGCGGCCACGCCCTCCGGCACGCTACTCGCCTCGGTCTGACCCCTGAGGAGGCCGCCTGGCGGTGGGTGGAGTACGCCAAGGCCACCCGTGGCCGCAAGGCCCTGACCACTTCCAGGGCGCTGACCCTCCTCCTCCGGGAGGCCCTGGCCGAGGTGGAGGCCGAGGAGGAGGCCCGGCCTCCGGTGGAGGTGGTCAAGCTCGCCCGGGCCGCTTATGTCTGGCTTCTCCGGTCTGGCCGGCTGGCCTACTGGATCCATGTGGCTGAGTCCCTGGGCTCGCTGGTCCTGGCCTGTGAGCTTCTGGGGCTCGTGGAGGGGGTGGAGTGGGATGTGGTTCCCCGTGCTCCTCCTGGGGAGGAGGAGGTGGCGGCTTGCGTCTAGCAAAACCCTCCGCTAAAACTTGGCGGAAAGGGTACCCGGCACTTTTCGCGAGGTTTTTTGCGGGGGGGTATGGGGTTTGGGGGGTGAGCCCCGCCCCCAAAATCCCCTTTCTGGGCGGTATACTTTGCGTATGCCCCTGGCGTGGCTGACTGGGGGGCGGGGCGAGGGCGAAGCCCTAGGGGGGGCGCGAAGCGCCCCCCTAGGGGCTTCGCCCCTCGGGCCTTGGTGCGAGGCCCGACCCCCCACCCCATACCCCCCCGGATGGAACGAAACGGGGGTGCAGGGGGCGCCCAGCCCCCTGCCTGCAAACCCGCGCCGGGCGTGGAAGGGGCCCCGTCAGGGGACGAGGGGGGCCCCCTTCCTTTGGGGCGGCATTTTTCTGGGGCGGCCTCCTCGGGTTGCGGGGTACGGGGTGGGCCGGGCCCCTGTCCAGGGTGCGGGGTAGGGGCCCCGCACCCCCGAAGGGGGCTTGCCCTGGACAGGGTGGCCCACCCCGTAGACTGGTTGGCCCCGAGGCCGCCCCGGGTCTGGAGGGTTTGGAGGTAGCGGGTGGCTGAGGAGAGGCCCCACCCCCTGGTGCATCTGGCCTGCGACGGGGTCATGCCCCGCTGGCTGGCTGAGGTCTACGGGGTTCCCCGGGGGCGGGCCACCGGAGGGTGGTCCACCTTCCCCCTACCCCCTGGTCCCGGAGGGCGGTCCGCCTCGAGGTGGTGGGGTGGTCCCGGGGTGAGGTGGCTCTTGCGCCGAAGGCCCTCCGCCATGCCCTGGCGACTGCGGTGGCCCGCTACCGCCTGAGGGCCCGCCCTGACCTTTGGGACTCCCTGGCCGTCCGGTCCTCCCGGCGTTCCCTCCGAGGGAGGGAGTGGGCCCGTTGGCTAGGCCGGGAGGGTCGCTTGAAGGGGGTCCCCGCCCTGATGCTGAGGTCTGGGATGTGGAGGCCCTGGCCCCCTTCCTTCCGAGGTTCACGAAGCGCCCTGATACCGGCTGGCCTCATCTCTACTCCCCGGTGGCCGTGGAGGTGGACATGCGCCTTTCCCCCGAGGCGGTCTGGGCTCGGTGGGAGGCGTGGCTTTCGGTCTACTCCGGGGTGCTCTGGTTTGTGCCCTCCGAGGAGAGGGCTCGGGCGGTGGGCTCTCTGCTCAGGCGGTGGTTGGAGGGGCGTGAAGGCCTCTCGGATGCCTGGCGGGTCTATGTGATTGGGAGGTGGTGGGATGGACAAGACTGAGGCTCAGGATTGGCGTGCGTCCTCCCTTGGGGGGGGCTGGCTCACTACCGGGGATGTGGCCCGGCGGGTCGGCATCTCTCCCGGTACGGCCCGGTACTACGCGGGCCTGCTCCTGGACCGGGGTTATCCCCTGCGTAAGGAGCAGAAGGAGAAAGGGGAGGAGTACCTTTGGCCCCCCGAGGCGGCGGAGCTTCTGCGTCTGGCCTACGGGGTGGCCCGGTCCGTGTCCCCTCGCCTCTCCGTGGAGGAAGCCCTTTCCCTCCTGGAGACGGCTGGCCGGCTGGCTCGGGGGCTCAAGGAGGGTGCGCCCACCATTCCCGAGGTGGTCCGGGACCTGAAGGGGCTGGGGGAGGTGCTGGAGGCGTTTAGGGGGGAGGCTAAGCGGTATGAGAGGCTTTCCGGGGAGATGTCCGCCACCCTGGGCGGCTTCCTTCGCCGCTTGGAGGGGGAGATGCAGGGGTTTGTCGCCGATACGCGCCGGGAGGTTTCCGAGGCCCTGAGCCGGGTGGTCAATCCCCTGGTCCCCGCCACCACCCTGGCGGTGCTTTCGTCCCTCTTCGCCGTGGGCTTCCTCGTCCTCTCCTCCGTCCACTCTGCGGGCTGGGTGTCGGCCCTTCCCTACCTGGGGGCGGCCCTCCTGGGCGGGGCCGTGGTCTGGTGGTTGAGGGGTTAGCCCCTATAATGGGGGCATGCGGTCGGCCATCGCCAAGCTCGGACTTCCCCCCTACAAACTTCACCCTGCCGGAGGTTCGGGGTAGAATGGTCTGACCCCCGGGGGTGCGGTGGCCGACCTAAATCCCCGGGGGTTTTACCTTCCCCGAAATCCTCGTTCAGGACGGCCAAAGGGCCCTCTCCTACGGCCTCCGGGAGGTGGTCCGGCGGGCGCTCGCCCCCTACGCTGACCACTTCCGGGGGCTTACTTCCTGCGGCTACCCCGCCCCTCAGGGGGACCATGTAACGGCCTTCCTCGTGGAGGAGGAGGAGGGCTACCGGGTCCGCTTCTCCGGGGTGATGACCTGCGGGTCCCCGTGGGCTTGCCCGGTGTGCTCCTCGCGGCTGGCCCGGGACCGGGGCGAGGCCCTGGCCCGGGCGGCGGCCCGGCTGGTGGGGCTCGGCTACCGGGCCGTGCATGTGGTGCTCACGGTTCGGCACACCCGGGGGGAGGCCCTGGCCGATGTCTTCGGGGCCCTCTCCTCGGCCTGGCGGTGGGCCTGGGGGCATAGGCGGGTCAAGGCCCTCCTCCGGGGGGTGGCCTATGCCCGTTCGGTGGAGATTACCTTCGGGCGCAACGGCTGGCACCCCCACATCCACGCCCTTCTGCTCGTGCCTGCTCACCGGGATCCCTGGGCCCTTGAGGATCCACTTTGGGAGGCGTGGAGTGAGGCGGTGGAGGCGGTGGGCTGGGCTCCCTCGTCCCGTGATGCCTACTCCTTTGAGGTCGTGGAGTCCGAGGAGGACTTGGGCCATGTGAGCCGCTATGTGGGCAAGGGCTCGTGGGGCCTCGGCCTCGAGGTGGCGGGTGGACCTCTGAAAGGGGGCCACCAGGGCCTGACCCCCTTTGAGTTGCTGGGGGCGGCCTGGGCTGGGGGGGCCATCCCGTACCAGGGCACCCCGGCCTGGGTGGACGGGGAGGGGAGGGAGGTGGAGGTGGACCCCCTGGAGGAGGGGGGGGCCTTGATACTCCGGGAGTTTTGCGGCCACGCCCTCCGGCACGCTACTCGCCTCGGTCTGACCCCTGAGGAGGCCGCCTGGCGGTGGGTGGAGTACGCCAAGGCCACCCGTGGCCGCAAGGCCCTGACCACTTCCAGGGCGCTGACCCTCCTCCTCCGGGAGGCCCTGGCCGAGGTGGAGGCCGAGGAGGAGGCCCGGCCTCCGGTGGAGGTGGTCAAGCTCGCCCGGGCCGCTTATGTCTGGCTTCTCCGGTCTGGCCGGCTGGCCTACTGGATCCATGTGGCTGAGTCCCTGGGCTCGCTGGTCCTGGCCTGTGAGCTTCTGGGGCTCGTGGAGGGGGTGGAGTGGGATGTGGTTCCCCGTGCTCCTCCTGGGGAGGAGGAGGTGGCGGCTTGCGTCTAGCAAAACCCTCCGCTAAAACTTGGCGGAAAGGGTACCCGGCACTTTTCGCGAGGTTTTTTGCGGGGGGGTATGGGGTTTGGGGGGTGAGCCCCGCCCCCCAAAATCCCCTTTCTGGGCGGTATACTTTGCGTATGCCCCTGGCGTGGCTGACTGGGGGGGCGGGGCGAGGGGCGAAGCCCCTAGGGGGGGCGCGAAGCGCCCCCCCTAGGGGCTTCGCCCCCTCGGGCCTTGGTGCGAGGCCCGACCCCCCCACCCCATACCCCCCCGGATGGAACGAAACGGGGGTGCAGGGGGCGCCCAGCCCCCTGCCTGCAAACCCGCGCCGGGCGTGGAAGGGGCCCCGTCAGGGGACGAGGGGGGCCCCCCTTCCTTTGGGGCGGCATTTTTCTGGGGCGGCCTCCTCGGGTTGCGGGGTACGGGGTGGGCCGGGCCCCTGTCCAGGGTGCGGGGTAGGGGCCCCGCACCCCCGAAGGGGGCTTGCCCTGGACAGGGTGGCCCACCCCGTAGACTGGTTGGCCCCGAGGCCGCCCCGGGTCTGGAGGGTTTGGAGGTAGCGGGTGGCTGAGGAGAGGCCCCACCCCCTGGTGCATCTGGCCTGCGACGGGGTCATGCCCCGCTGGCTGGCTGAGGTCTACGGGGTTCCCCGGGGGGCGGGCCACCGGAGGGTGGTCCACCTTCCCCCTACCCCCTGGTCCCGGAGGGCGGTCCGCCTCGAGGTGGTGGGGTGGTCCCGGGGTGAGGTGGCTCTTGCGCCGAAGGCCCTCCGCCATGCCCTGGCGACTGCGGTGGCCCGCTACCGCCTGAGGGCCCGCCCTGACCTTTGGGACTCCCTGGCCGTCCGGTCCTCCCGGCGTTCCCTCCGAGGGAGGGAGTGGGCCCGTTGGCTAGGCCGGGAGGGTCGCTTGAAGGGGGTCCCCCGCCCTGATGCTGAGGTCTGGGATGTGGAGGCCCTGGCCCCCTTCCTTCCGAGGTTCACGAAGCGCCCTGATACCGGCTGGCCTCATCTCTACTCCCCGGTGGCCGTGGAGGTGGACATGCGCCTTTCCCCCGAGGCGGTCTGGGCTCGGTGGGAGGCGTGGCTTTCGGTCTACTCCGGGGTGCTCTGGTTTGTGCCCTCCGAGGAGAGGGCTCGGGCGGTGGGCTCTCTGCTCAGGCGGTGGTTGGAGGGGCGTGAAGGCCTCTCGGATGCCTGGCGGGTCTATGTGATTGGGAGGTGGTGGGATGGACAAGACTGAGGCTCAGGATTGGCGTGCGTCCTCCCTTGGGGGGGGCTGGCTCACTACCGGGGATGTGGCCCGGCGGGTCGGCATCTCTCCCGGTACGGCCCGGTACTACGCGGGCCTGCTCCTGGACCGGGGTTATCCCCTGCGTAAGGAGCAGAAGGAGAAAGGGGAGGAGTACCTTTGGCCCCCCGAGGCGGCGGAGCTTCTGCGTCTGGCCTACGGGGTGGCCCGGTCCGTGTCCCCTCGCCTCTCCGTGGAGGAAGCCCTTTCCCTCCTGGAGACGGCTGGCCGGCTGGCTCGGGGGCTCAAGGAGGGTGCGCCCACCATTCCCGAGGTGGTCCGGGACCTGAAGGGGCTGGGGGAGGTGCTGGAGGCGTTTAGGGGGGAGGCTAAGCGGTATGAGAGGCTTTCCGGGGAGATGTCCGCCACCCTGGGCGGCTTCCTTCGCCGCTTGGAGGGGGAGATGCAGGGGTTTGTCGCCGATACGCGCCGGGAGGTTTCCGAGGCCCTGAGCCGGGTGGTCAATCCCCTGGTCCCCGCCACCACCCTGGCGGTGCTTTCGTCCCTCTTCGCCGTGGGCTTCCTCGTCCTCTCCTCCGTCCACTCTGCGGGCTGGGTGTCGGCCCTTCCCTACCTGGGGGCGGCCCTCCTGGGCGGGGCCGTGGTCTGGTGGTTGAGGGGTTAGCCCCTATAATGGGGGCATGCGGTCGGCCATCGCCAAGCTCGGACTTCCCCCCTACAAACTTCACCCTGCCGGAGGTTCGGGGTAGAATGGTCTGACCCCCGGGGGTGCGGTGGCCGACCTAAATCCCCGGGGGTTTTACCTTCCCCCGAAATCCTCGTTCAGGACGGCCAAAGGGCCCTCTCCTACGGCCTCCGGGAGGTGGTCCGGCGGGCGCTCGCCCCCTACGCTGACCACTTCCGGGGGCTTACTTCCTGCGGCTACCCCGCCCCTCAGGGGGACCATGTAACGGCCTTCCTCGTGGAGGAGGAGGAGGGCTACCGGGTCCGCTTCTCCGGGGTGATGACCTGCGGGTCCCCGTGGGCTTGCCCGGTGTGCTCCTCGCGGCTGGCCCGGGACCGGGGCGAGGCCCTGGCCCGGGCGGCGGCCCGGCTGGTGGGGCTCGGCTACCGGGCCGTGCATGTGGTGCTCACGGTTCGGCACACCCGGGGGGAGGCCCTGGCCGATGTCTTCGGGGCCCTCTCCTCGGCCTGGCGGTGGGCCTGGGGGCATAGGCGGGTCAAGGCCCTCCTCCGGGGGGTGGCCTATGCCCGTTCGGTGGAGATTACCTTCGGGCGCAACGGCTGGCACCCCCACATCCACGCCCTTCTGCTCGTGCCTGCTCACCGGGATCCCTGGGCCCTTGAGGATCCACTTTGGGAGGCGTGGAGTGAGGCGGTGGAGGCGGTGGGCTGGGCTCCCTCGTCCCGTGATGCCTACTCCTTTGAGGTCGTGGAGTCCGAGGAGGACTTGGGCCATGTGAGCCGCTATGTGGGCAAGGGCTCGTGGGGCCTCGGCCTCGAGGTGGCGGGTGGACCTCTGAAAGGGGGCCACCAGGGCCTGACCCCCTTTGAGTTGCTGGGGGCGGCCTGGGCTGGGGGGGCCATCCCGTACCAGGGCACCCCGGCCTGGGTGGACGGGGAGGGGAGGGAGGTGGAGGTGGACCCCCTGGAGGAGGGGGGGGCCTTGATACTCCGGGAGTTTTGCGGCCACGCCCTCCGGCACGCTACTCGCCTCGGTCTGACCCCTGAGGAGGCCGCCTGGCGGTGGGTGGAGTACGCCAAGGCCACCCGTGGCCGCAAGGCCCTGACCACTTCCAGGGCGCTGACCCTCCTCCTCCGGGAGGCCCTGGCCGAGGTGGAGGCCGAGGAGGAGGCCCGGCCTCCGGTGGAGGTGGTCAAGCTCGCCCGGGCCGCTTATGTCTGGCTTCTCCGGTCTGGCCGGCTGGCCTACTGGATCCATGTGGCTGAGTCCCTGGGCTCGCTGGTCCTGGCCTGTGAGCTTCTGGGGCTCGTGGAGGGGGTGGAGTGGGATGTGGTTCCCCGTGCTCCTCCTGGGGAGGAGGAGGTGGCGGCTTGCGTCTAGCAAAACCCTCCGCTAAAACTTGGCGGAAAGGGTACCCGGCACTTTTCGCGAGGTTTTTTGCGGGGGGGTATGGGGTTTGGGGGGTGAGCCCCGCCCCCCAAAATCCCCTTTCTGGGCGGTATACTTTGCGTATGCCCCTGGCGTGGCTGACTGGGGGGGCGGGGCGAGGGGCGAAGCCCCTAGGGGGGCGCGAAGCGCCCCCCCTAGGGGCTTCGCCCCCTCGGGCCTTGGTGCGAGGCCCGACCCCCCCACCCCATACCCCCCCGGATGGAACGAAACGGGGGTGCAGGGGGCGCCCAGCCCCCTGCCTGCAAACCCGCGCCGGGCGTGGAAGGGGCCCCGTCAGGGGACGAGGGGGGCCCCCTTCCTTTGGGGCGGCATTTTTCTGGGGCGGCCTCCTCGGGTTGCGGGGTACGGGGTGGGCCGGGCCCCTGTCCAGGGTGCGGGGTAGGGGCCCCGCACCCCCGAAGGGGGCTTGCCCTGGACAGGGTGGCCCACCCCGTAGACTGGTTGGCCCCGAGGCCGCCCCGGGTCTGGAGGGTTTGGAGGTAGCGGGTGGCTGAGGAGAGGCCCCACCCCCTGGTGCATCTGGCCTGCGACGGGGTCATGCCCCGCTGGCTGGCTGAGGTCTACGGGGTTCCCCGGGGGGCGGGCCACCGGAGGGTGGTCCACCTTCCCCCTACCCCCTGGTCCCGGAGGGCGGTCCGCCTCGAGGTGGTGGGGTGGTCCCGGGGTGAGGTGGCTCTTGCGCCGAAGGCCCTCCGCCATGCCCTGGCGACTGCGGTGGCCCGCTACCGCCTGAGGGCCCGCCCTGACCTTTGGGACTCCCTGGCCGTCCGGTCCTCCCGGCGTTCCCTCCGAGGGAGGGAGTGGGCCCGTTGGCTAGGCCGGGAGGGTCGCTTGAAGGGGGTCCCCCGCCCTGATGCTGAGGTCTGGGATGTGGAGGCCCTGGCCCCCTTCCTTCCGAGGTTCACGAAGCGCCCTGATACCGGCTGGCCTCATCTCTACTCCCCGGTGGCCGTGGAGGTGGACATGCGCCTTTCCCCCGAGGCGGTCTGGGCTCGGTGGGAGGCGTGGCTTTCGGTCTACTCCGGGGTGCTCTGGTTTGTGCCCTCCGAGGAGAGGGCTCGGGCGGTGGGCTCTCTGCTCAGGCGGTGGTTGGAGGGGCGTGAAGGCCTCTCGGATGCCTGGCGGGTCTATGTGATTGGGAGGTGGTGGGATGGACAAGACTGAGGCTCAGGATTGGCGTGCGTCCTCCCTTGGGGGGGGCTGGCTCACTACCGGGGATGTGGCCCGGCGGGTCGGCATCTCTCCCGGTACGGCCCGGTACTACGCGGGCCTGCTCCTGGACCGGGGTTATCCCCTGCGTAAGGAGCAGAAGGAGAAAGGGGAGGAGTACCTTTGGCCCCCGAGGCGGCGGAGCTTCTGCGTCTGGCCTACGGGGTGGCCCGGTCCGTGTCCCCTCGCCTCTCCGTGGAGGAAGCCCTTTCCCTCCTGGAGACGGCTGGCCGGCTGGCTCGGGGGCTCAAGGAGGGTGCGCCCACCATTCCCGAGGTGGTCCGGGACCTGAAGGGGCTGGGGGAGGTGCTGGAGGCGTTTAGGGGGGAGGCTAAGCGGTATGAGAGGCTTTCCGGGGAGATGTCCGCCACCCTGGGCGGCTTCCTTCGCCGCTTGGAGGGGGAGATGCAGGGGTTTGTCGCCGATACGCGCCGGGAGGTTTCCGAGGCCCTGAGCCGGGTGGTCAATCCCCTGGTCCCCGCCACCACCCTGGCGGTGCTTTCGTCCCTCTTCGCCGTGGGCTTCCTCGTCCTCTCCTCCGTCCACTCTGCGGGCTGGGTGTCGGCCCTTCCCTACCTGGGGGCGGCCCTCCTGGGCGGGGCCGTGGTCTGGTGGTTGAGGGGTTAGCCCCTATAATGGGGGCATGCGGTCGGCCATCGCCAAGCTCGGACTTCCCCCCTACAAACTTCACCCTGCCGGAGGTTCGGGGTAGAATGGTCTGACCCCCGGGGGTGCGGTGGCCGACCTAAATCCCCGGGGGTTTTACCTTCCCCCGAAATCCTCGTTCAGGACGGCCAAAGGGCCCTCTCCTACGGCCTCCGGGAGGTGGTCCGGCGGGCGCTCGCCCCCTACGCTGACCACTTCCGGGGGCTTACTTCCTGCGGCTACCCCGCCCCTCAGGGGGACCATGTAACGGCCTTCCTCGTGGAGGAGGAGGAGGGCTACCGGGTCCGCTTCTCCGGGGTGATGACCTGCGGGTCCCCGTGGGCTTGCCCGGTGTGCTCCTCGCGGCTGGCCCGGGACCGGGGCGAGGCCCTGGCCCGGGCGGCGGCCCGGCTGGTGGGGCTCGGCTACCGGGCCGTGCATGTGGTGCTCACGGTTCGGCACACCCGGGGGGAGGCCCTGGCCGATGTCTTCGGGGCCCTCTCCTCGGCCTGGCGGTGGGCCTGGGGGCATAGGCGGGTCAAGGCCCTCCTCCGGGGGGTGGCCTATGCCCGTTCGGTGGAGATTACCTTCGGGCGCAACGGCTGGCACCCCCACATCCACGCCCTTCTGCTCGTGCCTGCTCACCGGGATCCCTGGGCCCTTGAGGATCCACTTTGGGAGGCGTGGAGTGAGGCGGTGGAGGCGGTGGGCTGGGCTCCCTCGTCCCGTGATGCCTACTCCTTTGAGGTCGTGGAGTCCGAGGAGGACTTGGGCCATGTGAGCCGCTATGTGGGCAAGGGCTCGTGGGGCCTCGGCCTCGAGGTGGCGGGTGGACCTCTGAAAGGGGGCCACCAGGGCCTGACCCCCTTTGAGTTGCTGGGGGCGGCCTGGGCTGGGGGGGCCATCCCGTACCAGGGCACCCCGGCCTGGGTGGACGGGGAGGGGAGGGAGGTGGAGGTGGACCCCCTGGAGGAGGGGGGGGCCTTGATACTCCGGGAGTTTTGCGGCCACGCCCTCCGGCACGCTACTCGCCTCGGTCTGACCCCTGAGGAGGCCGCCTGGCGGTGGGTGGAGTACGCCAAGGCCACCCGTGGCCGCAAGGCCCTGACCACTTCCAGGGCGCTGACCCTCCTCCTCCGGGAGGCCCTGGCCGAGGTGGAGGCCGAGGAGGAGGCCCGGCCTCCGGTGGAGGTGGTCAAGCTCGCCCGGGCCGCTTATGTCTGGCTTCTCCGGTCTGGCCGGCTGGCCTACTGGATCCATGTGGCTGAGTCCCTGGGCTCGCTGGTCCTGGCCTGTGAGCTTCTGGGGCTCGTGGAGGGGGTGGAGTGGGATGTGGTTCCCCGTGCTCCTCCTGGGGAGGAGGAGGTGGCGGCTTGCGTCTAGCAAAACCCTCCGCTAAAACTTGGCGGAAAGGGTACCCGGCACTTTTCGCGAGGTTTTTTGCGGGGGGTATGGGGTTTGGGGGTGAGCCCGCCCCCCAAAATCCCCTTTCTGGGCGGTATACTTTGCGTATGCCCCTGGCGTGGCTGACTGGGGGGCGGGCGAGGGGCGAAGCCCTAGGGGGGCGCGAAGCGCCCCCCCTAGGGGCTTCGCCCCTCGGGCCTTGGTGCGAGGCCCGACCCCCCACCCATACCCCCCCGGATGGAACGAAACGGGGGTGCAGGGGGCGCCCAGCCCCCTGCCTGCAAACCCGCGCCGGGCGTGGAAGGGGCCCCGTCAGGGGACGAGGGGGGCCCCCCTTCCTTTGGGGCGGCATTTTTCTGGGGCGGCCTCCTCGGGTTGCGGGGTACGGGGTGGGCCGGGCCCCTGTCCAGGGTGCGGGGTAGGGCCCCGCACCCCCGAAGGGGCTTGCCCTGGACAGGGTGGCCCACCCGTAGACTGGTTGGCCCCGAGGCCGCCCCGGGTCTGGAGGGTTTGGAGGTAGCGGGTGGCTGAGGAGAGGCCCCACCCCCTGGTGCATCTGGCCTGCGACGGGGTCATGCCCCGCTGGCTGGCTGAGGTCTACGGGGTTCCCCGGGGGGCGGGCCACCGGAGGGTGGTCCACCTTCCCCCTACCCCCTGGTCCCGGAGGGCGGTCCGCCTCGAGGTGGTGGGGTGGTCCCGGGGTGAGGTGGCTCTTGCGCCGAAGGCCCTCCGCCATGCCCTGGCGACTGCGGTGGCCCGCTACCGCCTGAGGGCCCGCCCTGACCTTTGGGACTCCCTGGCCGTCCGGTCCTCCCGGCGTTCCCTCCGAGGGAGGGAGTGGGCCCGTTGGCTAGGCCGGGAGGGTCGCTTGAAGGGGGTCCCCCGCCCTGATGCTGAGGTCTGGGATGTGGAGGCCCTGGCCCCCTTCCTTCCGAGGTTCACGAAGCGCCCTGATACCGGCTGGCCTCATCTCTACTCCCCGGTGGCCGTGGAGGTGGACATGCGCCTTTCCCCCGAGGCGGTCTGGGCTCGGTGGGAGGCGTGGCTTTCGGTCTACTCCGGGGTGCTCTGGTTTGTGCCCTCCGAGGAGAGGGCTCGGGCGGTGGGCTCTCTGCTCAGGCGGTGGTTGGAGGGGCGTGAAGGCCTCTCGGATGCCTGGCGGGTCTATGTGATTGGGAGGTGGTGGGATGGACAAGACTGAGGCTCAGGATTGGCGTGCGTCCTCCCTTGGGGGGGGCTGGCTCACTACCGGGGATGTGGCCCGGCGGGTCGGCATCTCTCCCGGTACGGCCCGGTACTACGCGGGCCTGCTCCTGGACCGGGGTTATCCCCTGCGTAAGGAGCAGAAGGAGAAAGGGGAGGAGTACCTTTGGCCCCCCGAGGCGGCGGAGCTTCTGCGTCTGGCCTACGGGGTGGCCCGGTCCGTGTCCCCTCGCCTCTCCGTGGAGGAAGCCCTTTCCCTCCTGGAGACGGCTGGCCGGCTGGCTCGGGGGCTCAAGGAGGGTGCGCCCACCATTCCCGAGGTGGTCCGGGACCTGAAGGGGCTGGGGGAGGTGCTGGAGGCGTTTAGGGGGGAGGCTAAGCGGTATGAGAGGCTTTCCGGGGAGATGTCCGCCACCCTGGGCGGCTTCCTTCGCCGCTTGGAGGGGGAGATGCAGGGGTTTGTCGCCGATACGCGCCGGGAGGTTTCCGAGGCCCTGAGCCGGGTGGTCAATCCCCTGGTCCCCGCCACCACCCTGGCGGTGCTTTCGTCCCTCTTCGCCGTGGGCTTCCTCGTCCTCTCCTCCGTCCACTCTGCGGGCTGGGTGTCGGCCCTTCCCTACCTGGGGGCGGCCCTCCTGGGCGGGGCCGTGGTCTGGTGGTTGAGGGGTTAGCCCCTATAATGGGGGCATGCGGTCGGCCATCGCCAAGCTCGGACTTCCCCCCTACAAACTTCACCCTGCCGGAGGTTCGGGGTAGAATGGTCTGACCCCCGGGGGTGCGGTGGCCGACCTAAATCCCCGGGGGTTTTACCTTCCCCCGAAATCCTCGTTCAGGACGGCCAAAGGGCCCTCTCCTACGGCCTCCGGGAGGTGGTCCGGCGGGCGCTCGCCCCCTACGCTGACCACTTCCGGGGGCTTACTTCCTGCGGCTACCCCGCCCCTCAGGGGGACCATGTAACGGCCTTCCTCGTGGAGGAGGAGGAGGGCTACCGGGTCCGCTTCTCCGGGGTGATGACCTGCGGGTCCCCGTGGGCTTGCCCGGTGTGCTCCTCGCGGCTGGCCCGGGACCGGGGCGAGGCCCTGGCCCGGGCGGCGGCCCGGCTGGTGGGGCTCGGCTACCGGGCCGTGCATGTGGTGCTCACGGTTCGGCACACCCGGGGGGAGGCCCTGGCCGATGTCTTCGGGGCCCTCTCCTCGGCCTGGCGGTGGGCCTGGGGGCATAGGCGGGTCAAGGCCCTCCTCCGGGGGGTGGCCTATGCCCGTTCGGTGGAGATTACCTTCGGGCGCAACGGCTGGCACCCCCACATCCACGCCCTTCTGCTCGTGCCTGCTCACCGGGATCCCTGGGCCCTTGAGGATCCACTTTGGGAGGCGTGGAGTGAGGCGGTGGAGGCGGTGGGCTGGGCTCCCTCGTCCCGTGATGCCTACTCCTTTGAGGTCGTGGAGTCCGAGGAGGACTTGGGCCATGTGAGCCGCTATGTGGGCAAGGGCTCGTGGGGCCTCGGCCTCGAGGTGGCGGGTGGACCTCTGAAAGGGGGCCACCAGGGCCTGACCCCCTTTGAGTTGCTGGGGGCGGCCTGGGCTGGGGGGGCCATCCCGTACCAGGGCACCCCGGCCTGGGTGGACGGGGAGGGGAGGGAGGTGGAGGTGGACCCCCTGGAGGAGGGGGGGGCCTTGATACTCCGGGAGTTTTGCGGCCACGCCCTCCGGCACGCTACTCGCCTCGGTCTGACCCCTGAGGAGGCCGCCTGGCGGTGGGTGGAGTACGCCAAGGCCACCCGTGGCCGCAAGGCCCTGACCACTTCCAGGGCGCTGACCCTCCTCCTCCGGGAGGCCCTGGCCGAGGTGGAGGCCGAGGAGGAGGCCCGGCCTCCGGTGGAGGTGGTCAAGCTCGCCCGGGCCGCTTATGTCTGGCTTCTCCGGTCTGGCCGGCTGGCCTACTGGATCCATGTGGCTGAGTCCCTGGGCTCGCTGGTCCTGGCCTGTGAGCTTCTGGGGCTCGTGGAGGGGGTGGAGTGGGATGTGGTTCCCCGTGCTCCTCCTGGGGAGGAGGAGGTGGCGGCTTGCGTCTAGCAAAACCCTCCGCTAAAACTTGGCGGAAAGGGTACCCG
>NZ_JQMV01000005.1 GCF_000744885.1 Thermus amyloliquefaciens
GCCAGGTACTGCAACCAAGGCACATACCGCCGGCTGTTCCTTCTACGGATGACCATGGGCACAATTCCCCCCGCCTCCCGGAGGAGGTCTCCAAGGTAGCCCTTCGGGCTGACCATAGAAGTGGCTTTCGTACCCCCGTCCAGGTAGAGCTCCGCCCCCTCGGGAAGGTCCAGGGGAAGAAGGAGCAAAGAGCTCAGATCATGTAGGCTCCCGGGGTCAGGCTCACTTCATGGATAAACTTCCCGTCGTCCACCAGGAGGTGGAGCTTGGGGCCGTGGAAGTAGACCCGTTTGCTGGGGATGAAGCCGCGGTAGGCCTTGTCTGGGAAAAGGCGGGAGCGGGGGGCGCGGATATTCTCGCAGGCGGGAGGGGGAAGGTGTCCAAGGCGTAGGCCTGGGCCTGGTGGAGGTTTTCCAGGCCTGGGCTAGGAGGTGGGTCAGCCCCGAAGGGGCTATCTTGCGAAGGGGGAGGAAGAAGGGTATAGGGCGTGGAGTCTGCGGTTGAAGCGACTTGGGGAGGGGACGTAGGTAAAGAGGCGCAGGTCTTTGGCGAGGGCCAGGGCCTTGTTGTGCTTGCCGCCCAGTTCCATGGCGGCCAGGATGGCGAGGGTCAGGATGGCGGAGGCTGGGTCTTGGCTTGGGGGTCGTCCTTGTAGCCCAGGGCCTGGAGGGCATCGTCTATAATGCAAAAGGCCGCTATGATGCGCGACAGCATAGCGGCCACTATTTTTTCAGGCCTCGGGATAGGTAGCAACTTGGGTTAACATAGCACGGCGGGCGCCCGCTGTCCAGCGATCCATCTGGCGGTCCTTCCCGGACGGCGGGCGGTGCACTATAGTTTGGCCAAAGCTCCGGCACCGGGGCCGGTGCCGCGCCGCGGGGGGATGGCCGATGACGGGTGCACACTGGGACGCCGTGTTCGACGAGGATTACCTGTACTTCTACGAGACCTTCTTGCACGACGAGCGCAACGAGAAGGAGGCCGAGCTCATCGCCCGGCTCCTCGACCTCGGTCCGGGGGCGGATGTGCTGGATGTGCCTTGCGGGCACGGCCGCATCGCCGTGCGCCTGGCGCGCCGAGGCTGCCGCGTGACCGGCCTCGACGCCAGCCCGCTGTTCCTGGAGCGGGCCCGCCAGGCCGCGGCGGCCGCGGGCGTCGGCGTCGAGTGGGTCCACGGCGACATGCGGGCCCTGCCGTTCGGGCGAGACTTCGACGCCGTGGTCAACTGGTTCACCTCCTTCGGCTACTTCGACGACGAGGAGAACCGCCGCGTGCTGGCGGAGTTCCGGCGCGTGCTGCGGCCCGGCGGCCGGCTGCTGATCGAGACGGTCCACCGCGACCGGATCCTGCGCAGCCTGCCGCCCGGCGAGCCGGTGCGCTTCGACGTGGTCCGCCGGGCGACGACCTGATGATCGACCGCACCGGGTACGAACCGCTCACCGGGCGCGTGCAGACCGACCGCACCATCGTCCGGGACGGGCGTGTGCGCCGGTTCGCGTACGGGCTGCGGCTGTATACGCCGGTGGAGCTGCGGGACGAGCTGCTGCGGGCCGGGTTCGCCCGCGTCGAGCTGCTGGGCGACGAGGGCGGACCACTCACGCTCGACAGCCGGCGGCTGCTCGCCGTCGCGCAGGCGTGAGCGGGGCAACTACAACGTGCCCTAGCAGCGGGGCGGGGAGTAGGATCCCCCACCTCTTCCCGAAAGCCACCTTTCGCGCATGGAAAGGGGCCCCGCAGGGACAAACCCTGCGGGGTTTATGCGCTTTAGACGGGTAATGAGCGCATAAAGGCGGCAGAAGGAGGGGGCCACGAAGGCCCCTCTCGGGGGTGCATAAAGGCTAAACCCAAGCCTCACGGCACCGGGGGTAGGGTAGAACCCATGAAGGGCTTCGACCGGGAGGAGTACCTGGAGGAGTACGGCCCCGTGCGCTTGCGCACCACCTTCTACCGCCGGGGAACTCGGATGGGGGACTGGGGGTGCAGCTGGAGTGGGAGGACCCCGAGGAGGGCTGGGTCTGGGTGGCCCGGTACGACAGCGCAGGGGAAAGCCCCATCGAGACCGGAACCGTATCGCCCAGCACGAGGCCCTGCCCTTGCCCCCAGATCCCGCCGAGGCCCTGAAAGCGGCCCAGGAGGACCTGCGGGCCCACCTGGAGGAGTACATTGAGGCGTATCGGGCCGCGAAGGCCCAGGGGAGGCAAGGATGGTGAGCTTACCGGAGGCCGCCAAGCGGGCCATGCAGGCGGGGGCAGAGGTGTCCCGCTTCCTCTACGCCCACCCTGAGATCACGGCCCGCTTGCCCCAAAGCTACCGCCTGGTGGTCCTTCTCCTGGACGATCCCGAGGCCCTGGGCTGGGCCTTGGGCCAAGGGAAGGCGGCGGAAGGACCTGTGATCTATGCCCTGGTCCGGGAGGGTCGGGTGGAAGGCCTCCTGACCCCAGAGGGACCGGTGGCCTTGGGCGGGCGGCCTAGCCCGCCCCGCAGGACCCAGGGGCACCACCAGGCGCAGCCAGCGCCGACCCCTTTCGTCCACCCCGGAGAGGAGGCGCAAGGGCCGGCCCGGGAGGTGCCGGGCCACCACCGCCTCCAGCTCCCGGGCCAGGGCCTCCCGCCTCTCCGGGGCAGCTCGGGGTCTCCAGGAGGAGCTCCACGGTGTCCCGCTCCAGGTTCCGGTCCACGGCTTCACCTCGGGAGGACATCCTACGCTTGCCCCTCGGGAAAGGGGTGTTTTCCGGGCTCTAAGGCCCCAAGAAGGCCCGGGGGGAAGGGGGCAAGGGGAACCCCTAGGGAACCTGACCCCCGGCCTTCTAGGCCCCTTACAAGGGCGTTGAGGGCCCTTTAGGGAAGGTGTGCCCGGCCCCAAAGGGCTTTTGGCCGGGCAAGGGGGGTGAGCACCCCCCCGCTCAGCGCTCAGCGCCTTTCCCGAGCGGTGAGCGTTCAGGCAATCGAAGGGATGGCTGGGCGAGCGCTCACCCCGTCAGGCGGGGTATCCTGGCCCCGTGGACCCCACCCTTTACGCGCCCTGGCAGGCGGCCCGGATCCTGGGGGTCTCCCCCGCCACCCTGCGGCGCATGGCGGCCCTGGTGGAGGAGGTCCTGCACCCCTTCCCAGGGATGCGGGCGGGGGGCGGCTTTGGCCCGAGGGGTGCTGGGCCTCCTGGCGGAGGCCCGGGGGCGGGCCAAGGCGGAGGGCATCCCCCTGCGGGAAGCCCTCCTGCAGGTCAAGGAGGCGTCGGGGGCGGAAGGGGCCTTCCCCCCACCCCCGCCCCTCGCCACCCAAGCTTCTGGGGAGGAGGCCCTGGCCCTCCTCCGGGCCCTCCTGGAGCGCCTGGAGCGGGTGGAGGGGAGCTTGCCGCCCTGAGGGCAGAGAACCAGGCCCTGCGGGAGAGCCTGAAGGCCCTGGAGGCCCCCAGGCCCCGGCGGCCCTGGTGGGCCTTCTGGCGGCGGTAGGGGCCTAGGATGGAAGGGATGGCGGAGCCCGTGGAGGCCAGGAAGCCCTCCCCGCGGGGGAGGAAGGGACGAGGGAAGGCGTGGGGGAGGAGCGGCGGGAGAAGCGCCCCCGCACCCGCCCCACCAGGCGGTCCTCTTCCTCCCCGGCGTCCTGAGGGAGGGCCTCTTCCACGCGGAGAGGCTCCCCCGGGGGGTGCCGGTGGCCCTGGGGGGCAAGGCCCTCAAGGACCCCCAGGGGGAGGCGGGGGAGGGCGTCTTCGCCCTCTGGCCCCGCACCGACGAGGGGGGAAGGATCCTCTCCCTCCAGGTGGCCAGCCGCCTAAGGGAGCCCTACGAGGGGCCCCAGGCCGTGGTCCAGGGGGTCCTCCTCTACGCCGACCGGGAAAGGCTGGTCCTCCTCATCCTCCCCAAGGGGGCGAGGGCTTCAAAGTGGGCCTCAAGCGGGCCCGGGGCTTCGCCGCCCGCCTGGAGCCCAAGAAGGCCTACCGGGTGGAGGGGAGGCTGGGCGGCCCCTACCTCCTGGCGGAAAGGGCCTGGCCCTTGGGCAAGTACCTCCAGGCCAAGAAGGAGGGCCAGCCCCTCCCGCCCCCCATCCAGGGCCGGGAGAACCCCTACCTGGAGCCCGAGAAGGGAAGGGCCAAGCGGGAAGAGGGGGGAGAAGAGGCCCTCCCGCCAAGGAGCCCCCCAGGCCCTCCCCGGCCCCCTCGGGGGGAAAGGCCATACCGGAGAAGGGGCGGGAGAAGCCGTCCCAGCCCCCAAGGGGAGGAAGCCCCTCCCCCGCCGGGACCCGGTGCGGGTGTGGCGGGCCCCGGAGGAGCCCCCTGACCCCGCCCCCCGGACCTGGGGAGGCCCCCGGCCCTGGGCAAGGGGCAGCTGATGGGGATCGCGGGGACGGGGCCTTACTACCTGGTCCTCCTGCCCCAGGCGGTGCCCGAGTGGTGGCCGAAGGTGGAAAGGCTCCTCCCCGAGTTCCCCCGGCGCTACGAGGTGCGCTTCTACCCCGACGGGAGCAGGGCGGTGGTCAGCGGGGACCTGGAGGCCCTGAAGGTGTGGTACAAGCGGGTGCTCAGGGGGTGAGGGGGAGGGTGTGGCCCGAAGTGGTGGAGGTCTGCCCCCTGGAGGGCCTCTCCCTCTGGCTCCGCTTCTCCGACGGGAGGGAAGGGGTGGTTGACCTGAGCGGCTTGCCCCTCCTCGGGATCCTGGAAAGGCTCAAGGACCCTGCCTTCTTCCACCAGGTGGGGGTCGACCCGGAGACGGGCACGGCGGCCTGGCCCGGGGGGATCGACCTGGACCCCCTGGTCCTCTTGGGGGCCCTTGGCCCCTAATGAACCGCTACAGCCTGGCCACGGGAGCCCCTCCTCCAGAAGTGGCGGAAGGCCCTGAGACCGCCTAGGCCACCCGCCACTGGGGAGCCTGGCGGAGGAGGGGGAGGAGGCCCTGCTGGTTGAGGAGGTGGGCCAGGAGGGCACCGGGTCTGCGGATGCCCTCCTTGCGGGAGCTCATGAGGGAGGCGGCCAGGGCCTCGCGGACCCGGTTGATGGCCCACGCCACGAGGGCCAGGGCTCCTTCCCACATGCCGTAGATTTCGGCCCTGAGGGCGTTCCAGAGGACCCAGGCGTAGAAGCGGACGCTGCCAGGATCCTTGAACTCCTTAGCGAGGCCGAGGGCGAGCTCTTCCACCTGGCGGCGGCGGTCGGCAGGTTTGGCGCGGAGGAGGGCGGTGAGAGAGTCTATACCTAACGGGGTTTTTTGCCTGGGGGGGGATAACGAGAAATCCAAGAGAAACTCCAGCACCTCAGCATCCCCCTTTAGGGGTTTTTCTTTTGACTCTCTCAACGCTCGCCACGCGGTTCTCCCGCGCTCCACATCCCCCTCCAGGTCCCGCCACGGGTGGGCAAAGTCCTCCGCGTCCAACCGGGGCCTCCGGGTCCGGTGCGGCAAGCGCACCGCGTACAGGGTCCCCGCCGCGTACACCCCGCTCTTCCCCCGCAAGGTGGCCGCCGTCCGCCAGGCCGCCCGGGTGATGAGCCCCTTCTCCGTGAGCTCCCCCAAGGCCCGGTACAGGCTCGCCGAGGGGATCCCCAAGACGGCTATCAGGGCGTCGTTAGGCACAAAGAAGGTCAGCTGGCTCAGGCTCCGGGGAGGCCGCTTGCCCCAAGGAGCCGCCGCAGCCACGCCACCCCAAGGGCCAGGAGGGTCCGGTAGACCTCGCGGGCCCGCTCGCTCAAGGGAGGCAGGGTGCCCTCCGCCTCGCCCCTCGCCAGGAGCCGGTCCGCCACCGCCAGGGGGCTTTGGGGCAACACCTCCGGCGGAGGGGGGATTGGGCCAGCTCCGCCCGGGTGGGGATGGGCCCCTCCGGCAGGGAAGACAGGGCAGGGGGTGGGGGCAAGGTAGCCGCCACCGCCTCCGCCCCTTGGGGGTGCTCCTGCACCTCCTCAGGGGTCAGGGGCGCCTCGGGGAAGAAGCCCAAAAGCTGCTGGTAAATGGGGGGAACCTCCTCCCCACGCGCCCGCTTCCTGCGGGCCAAAGCCTCCAGGAAAGCCCGGCCCGCCGCCGAAATGCCTGCTTGAGCTTCTGGTTTTTGATATCCGCTTCCTCTAACTTCCTCCGGGTCATAAACCCCTCCCTCTTTTCGCGTCGGGGACACCATTTCCCCGCGCACCTAACGGGTGCCTCTTGCCTTTCCCGCTGGGAGGGGGTAGCTTAGGAACAAGAGAACTCCCGCAAAAACCTTGTGTTTCTGCCCCCTCCTCAGGGGTAGCCTGCTTTTGGTCCTCGCGCGGCCCTGCCGCTTTGGGCCCCAGGGGGGCCCGGTCTACCCGTTGGGGGCTATTATACCGACCCCTTCCCAAAGGCAAGAGGGGATCCCCCGCGCACCCCGTGCAGACGCGGGCTTTCGGCACCGCTGGTGCAGGGAGAAAGTGCGGCGCACCACACGGCAAAAGGCAAAGCCCCCCGGGTTTCCCGGGGGGCTTCCTCACCTATCCCTACATCCCGTGTCCACAGCGCCCCTTACAGGGCGCACCGTTAGCCTCTGGCAGGCATCGGCACAAGGTCGCTACAAGCGATGCTCTTCGCGTTCTTCCGTCCTCGTCTTTTTTCCTCCTCCTTCGCACGGCAACCCGCCAGGGCGGTGTCTGCTGCCCGTGTGGTGGGCTCTACCCCCGGTTTTCGGCCTCGGGACGGCCGTGGCTGTCCCCGTGTGGCCGGGACACGCCCCCGATTTAGGGCCTCGGGATGGCCGTGGTTGGTCCACTCCGGGGGACCTCCCGGTGGCCTGGCCCCCACCAAGCACCAGGAATCCCCACACGCCTACCCAAACCGCTACGGGTCTTCCCTCCACCAGGTTTCCCTGGCTTCCACGGTACTCACCCGCTCCGTCCCTGCCGTTATCCCCGCTTATCCGGTCCTCGTTGAGCGGGTTTCCCCGCCTCCTAGACCGTTTTCCCGCGGCCACCGATGGGGTTCGCCACGCTCCCATCGGCGTACCAGCCCCTATGGGTTCAGGGCTGGAGGACACACCCCGGTGCGGCATTGCCGCCCGTGGGCACGGCAGGGTCGCCATTCCCGTCCACCGCGTTGTCAGACACCTAGCCCACCGGGTCCAGAAGCCTTGCCTACCCCGCCTATGGGCGGGATCCCCTTCAGGGTGCGTGGGTAAGGGCCGGAAAACCCTCACGCAGGGGGAGCTCGGCTCAGCCTCCTTCGTCCCTCGGTTCGAAGCCCTCATCAGGCCCCTTGGGCAGGCCCCCGTGTGGGGGCTCTTCGGTGTCGCCCTAGCCGTATAGCTGGAGCGTCCGGGTTTCGGCATGTACCCCTTCGGCGTCCAGCCACGACACTTGACCCATGACTCAGCACCCCTCGGGCCTGTGGCACCCTCGGAGCACCCATGGGCGGGCGCACCACCCCCTCGTGGTGCAGGGATCATCCCCTCCGACGGCGACGGCTGGCTCGTACGGTCGCCTTCCGTGTGAACCGACCACCAGATGCGTGGCGATAGGACGGTGCCTTTCACGGGGTCGCCCTCGATTCCGGCACCACCCCCGCCCCAAACCGGACGGGCCCAACTAGGGCATCCGGCTTTCCCCGGCCCAGGCGGGACGGGTGGGGAGGGCACCTGGTGGGGGCCAGGCTCACGAGGTAGGTATAGCGGGGAGGGTCTTGATCCGACCCTTTTTACGTCCCCCCCTCCCCTCCCCCCTTTTAGGTCTTCTTTCCCCTTCCCTACGGGAAAGGACAAGGCGGGAGTCTCCCCTTGCTACCCTCTCCCCCATGGGCCGCACCCCTTACCCCTGGCAAGGCCCGGTCTGGAAGGCCCTGCACCGAGCCTTGGCCCACCCGGGGAACCGCTACCGCTACGGCCTCCTCCTCCCCCCGGGGGAGAGGCCTCCCCGGGAGCGGGAGGGCCTGCGGGCCTTCCCTCTTCCCGAGGGAGGGTGGCTGGTCCTCTCCCGGGAGGCGAGGGTGGGGAACCTGGAGCTTCAGGACCTGGCCCAGCGCCCCTTGCGGGTGGGGCCTTTCCTCCTCACCTGGGGCGGGATGCGGCGGGACAAGACCCAGAGGGCCCGCTTCCTGGTCTCCCCCGCCTGGGTGCGGGAGCGGCAGAGGGAGATGGAGCGCCTGGTGGGGAGCTTCCGCTGGCCCCACGACCGGAAGCGGGTCAAGCCCCTGGTCCTGGCGGAGGCCCGCAGGCTCGTGGGCAGAACAAACGCCCTCACCCGGGAGGTGCGGGAGGCCGCCAAGGTGGGCTTCCTCCCCCGGCCACCGCCAACCGCTGGGACAAGGCGGTGCGGAGGAGCCTGCGGAAGGCCCTCACCGGCCTCGGGCTCACCAAGGGGGAGATATCGGAACTTCTGGGGCGGGTGGTGCGGCTCAAGCAGAGGAGGGGGGAATGAGAAAGCAAGATGCCATCCACGCCCTGGGGCGGCTTTTGACGCTTTATTGGCCCCTCACGGACGAGGTGGGGCTTGGGGACCTCCTGCGCCCCTACCTCCCGGACAAACCCGCCTGGACCGAGGAGGAGATCACAGCGGCCCTGGCCCGCCTCCTGGCGGACGTGGTGGCGGAGGGGTGGGACCGGCACGGAGCCCCAGCGTGGCCCGCCACCCCACGGAGGGTTTTGTGGCCTCCTTCGAGGGCCCCGGAGGCCCCTACACCGTGGAGGCCACCTCGAAGCGGGAGGCTTACCGGGAGGCCCGGCGGGAGTGGGTGTACCGGCTCCTCACCCGGTCGTGAAGCTTCACCGGGAAATCATACTGGAGGGGGGTCTATTACGGAATGAGAGGGGTGGGGAAGCGTAATGAACCCCGAAGGAAATACTTTTCCCGATTACCTTAACCCAAGTTGCTACCCAAGCATTTGTTGAGCCAAGAGATTTAGGTTGTGGGCCAAGATGAAGGAGAGCACCTTGATCACAAAACCCTCCTGGGTCACCGCATGGATGCGCCGCGGGAAGAGGGCATGGAGCATACTGCCCACCGTCTCCACCACCCCCTAGGTGTTTCCCTCACGGGAAAGCAGCCGCCCCACAATGGCCAGGTACTGCAACCAAGGCACATACCGCCGGCTGTTCCTTCTACGGATGACCATGGGCACAATCCCCCCCGCCTCCCGGAGGAGGTCTCCAAGGTAGCCCTTCGGGCTGACCATAGAAGTGGCTTTCGTACCCCGGTCCAGGTAGAGCTCCGCCCCCTCGGGAAGGTCCAGGGGAAGAAGGAGCAAAGAGCTCAGATCATGTAGGCTTCCCGGGGTCAGGCTCACTTCATGGATAAACTTCCCGTCGTCCACCAGGAGGTGGAGCTTGGGGCCGTGGAAGTAGACCCGTTTGCTGGGGATGAAGCCGCGGTAGGCCTTGTCTGGGAAAAGGCGGGAGCGGGGGGCGCGGATATTCTCGCAGGCGGGGAGGGGGAAGGTGTCCAAGGCGTAGGCCTGGGCCTGGTGGAGGTTTTTCCAGGCCTGGGCTAGGAGGTGGGTCAGCCCCGAAGGGGCTATCTTGCGAAGGGGGAGGAAGAAGGGGTATAGGGCGTGGAGTCTGCGGTTGAAGCGACTTGGGGAGGGGACGTAGGTAAAGAGGCGCAGGTCTTTGGCGAGGGCCAGGGCCTTGTTGTGCTTGCCGCCCAGTTCCATGGCGGCCAGGATGGCGAGGGTCAGGATGGCGGAGGCTGGGGTCTTGGCTTGGGGGTCGTCCTTGTAGCCCAGGGCCTGGAGGGCATCGTCTATAATGCAAAAGGCCGCTATGATGCGCGACAGCATAGCGGCCACTATTTTTTCAGGCCTCGGGATAGGTAGCAACTTGGGTTAACATAGCACGGCGGGCGCCCGCTGTCCAGCGATCCATCTGGCGGTCCTTCCCGGACGGCGGGCGGTGCACTATAGTTTGGCCAAAGCTCCGGCACCGGGGCCGGTGCCGCGCCGCGGGGGGATGGCCGATGACGGGTGCACACTGGGACGCCGTGTTCGACGAGGATTACCTGTACTTCTACGAGACCTTCTTGCACGACGAGCGCAACGAGAAGGAGGCCGAGCTCATCGCCCGGCTCCTCGACCTCGGTCCGGGGGCGGATGTGCTGGATGTGCCTTGCGGGCACGGCCGCATCGCCGTGCGCCTGGCGCGCCGAGGCTGCCGCGTGACCGGCCTCGACGCCAGCCCGCTGTTCCTGGAGCGGGCCGCCAGGCCGCGGCGGCCGCGGGCGTCGGCGTCGAGTGGGTCCACGGCGACATGCGGGCCCTGCCGTTCGGGCGAGACTTCGACGCCGTGGTCAACTGGTTCACCTCCTTCGGCTACTTCGACGACGAGGAGAACCGCCGCGTGCTGGCGGAGTTCCGGCGCGTGCTGCGGCCCGGCGGCCGGCTGCTGATCGAGACGGTCCACCGCGACCGGATCCTGCGCAGCCTGCCGCCCGGCGAGCCGGTGCGCTTCGACGTGGTCCGCCGGGGCGACGACCTGATGATCGACCGCACCGGGTACGAACCGCTCACCGGGCGCGTGCAGACCGACCGCACCATCGTCCGGGACGGGCGTGTGCGCCGGTTCGCGTACGGGCTGCGGCTGTATACGCCGGTGGAGCTGCGGGACGAGCTGCTGCGGGCCGGGTTCGCCCGCGTCGAGCTGCTGGGCGACGAGGGCGGACCACTCACGCTCGACAGCCGGCGGCTGCTCGCCGTCGCGCAGGCGTGAGCGGGGCAACTACAACGTGCCCTAGCAGCGGGGCGGGGAGTAGGATCCCCCACCTCTTCCCGAAAGCCACCTTTCGCGCATGGAAAGGGGCCCGCAGGGACAAACCCTGCGGGGTTTATGCGCTTTAGACGGGTAATGAGCGCATAAAGGCGGCAGAAGGAGGGGGCCACGAAGGCCCTCTCGGGGGTGCATAAAGGCTAAACCCAAGCCTCACGGCACCGGGGGGTAGGGTAGAACCCATGAAGGGCTTCGACCGGGAGGAGTACCTGGAGGAGTACGGCCCGTGCGCTTGCGCACCACCTTCTACCGCCGGGGAACTCGGATGGGGGACTGGGGGGTGCAGCTGGAGTGGGAGGACCCCGAGGAGGGCTGGGTCTGGGTGGCCCGGTACGACAGCGCAGGGGGAAAGCCCCATCGAGACCGGAACCGTATCGCCCAGCACGAGGCCCTGCCCTTGCCCCCAGATCCCGCCGAGGCCCTGAAAGCGGCCCAGGAGGACCTGCGGGCCCACCTGGAGGAGTACATTGAGGCGTATCGGGCCGCGAAGGCCCAGGGGAGGCAAGGATGGTGAGCTTACCGGAGGCCGCCAAGCGGGCCATGCAGGGCGGGGCAGAGGTGTCCCGCTTCCTCTACGCCCACCCTGAGATCACGGCCCGCTTGCCCAAAGCTACCGCCTGGTGGTCCTTCTCCTGGACGATCCCGAGGCCCTGGGCTGGGCCTTGGGCCAAGGGAAGGCGGCGGAAGGACCTGTGATCTATGCCCTGGTCCGGGAGGGTCGGGTGGAAGGCCTCCTGACCCCAGAGGGACCGGTGGCCTTGGGGCGGCGGCCTAGCCCGCCCCGCAGGACCCAGGGGCACCACCAGGCGCAGCCAGCGCCGACCCTTTCGTCCACCCCGGAGAGGAGGCGCAAGGGCCGGCCCGGGAGGTGCCGGGCCACCACCGCCTCCAGCTCCCGGGCCAGGGCCTCCCGCCTCTCCGGGGGCAGCTCGGGGGTCTCCAGGAGGAGCTCCACGGTGTCCCGCTCCAGGTTCCGGTCCACGGCTTCACCTCGGGAGGACATCCTACGCTTGCCCCTCGGGAAAGGGGTGTTTTCCGGGCTCTAAGGCCCCAAGAAGGCCCGGGGGGAAGGGGGGCAAGGGGAACCCCTAGGGAACCTGACCCCGGCCTTCTAGGCCCTTACAAGGGCGTTGAGGGCCCTTTAGGGAAGGTGTGCCGGCCCCAAAGGGCTTTTGGCCGGGCAAAGGGGGGTGAGCACCCCCCGCTCAGCGCTCAGCGCCTTTCCGAGCGGTGAGCGTTCAGGCAATCGAAGGGATGGCTGGGCGAGCGCTCACCCCGTCAGGCGGGGTATCCTGGCCCGTGGACCCCACCCTTTACGCGCCCTGGCAGGCGGCCCGGATCCTGGGGGTCTCCCCGCCACCCTGCGGCGCATGGCGGCCCTGGTGGAGGAGGTCCTGCACCCCTTCCCAGGGATGCGGGCGGGGGCGGCTTTGGCCGAGGGGGTGCTGGGCCTCCTGGCGGAGGCCGGGGGCGGGCCAAGGCGGAGGGCATCCCCCTGCGGGAAGCCTCCTGCAGGTCAAGGAGGCGTCGGGGCGGAAGGGGCCTTCCCCCACCCCGCCCTCGCCACCCAAGCTTCTGGGGAGGAGGCCCTGGCCCTCCTCCGGGCCCTCCTGAGCGCTGGAGCGGGTGGAGGGGGAGCTTGCCGCCCTGAGGGCAGAGAACCAGGCCCTGCGGGAGAGCCTGAAGGCCCTGGAGGCCCCCAGGCCCCGGCGGCCCTGGTGGGCCTTCTGGCGGCGGTAGGGGCCTAGGATGGAAGGGATGGCGGAGCCCGTGGAGGCCCAGGAAGCCTCCCCGCGGGGGAGGAAGGGACGAGGGAAGGCGTGGGGGAGGAGCGGCGGGAGAAGCGCCCCCGCACCCGCCCCACCAGGCGGTCCTCTTCCTCCCCGGCGTCCTGAGGGAGGGCCTCTTCCACGCGGAGAGGCTCCCCCGGGGGTGCCGGTGGCCCTGGGGGGCAAGGCCCTCAAGGACCCCCAGGGGGAGGCGGGGGAGGGCGTCTTCGCCCTCTGGCCCCGCACCGACGAGGGGGGAAGGATCCTCTCCCTCCAGGTGGCCAGCCGCCTAAGGGAGCCCTACGAGGGGCCCCAGGCCGTGGTCCAGGGGGTCCTCCTCTACGCCGACCGGGAAAGGCTGGTCCTCCTCATCCTCCCCAAGGGGGGCGAGGGCTTCAAAGTGGGCCTCAAGCGGGCCCGGGGCTTCGCCGCCCGCCTGGAGCCCAAGAAGGCCTACCGGGTGGAGGGGAGGCTGGGCGGCCCCTACCTCCTGGCGGAAAGGGCCTGGCCCTTGGGCAAGTACCTCCAGGCCAAGAAGGAGGGCCAGCCCCTCCCGCCCCCCATCCAGGGCCGGGAGAACCCCTACCTGGAGCCCGAGAAGGGAAGGCCAAGCGGGAAGAGGGGGGAGAAGAGGCCCTCCCGCCAAGGAGCCCCCCAGGCCCTCCCCGGCCCCCTCGGGGGGAAAGGCCATACCGGAGAAGGGGCGGGAGAAGCCGTCCCAGCCCCCCAAGGGGAGGAAGCCCCTCCCCCGCCGGGACCCGGTGCGGGTGTGGCGGGCCCCGGAGGAGCCCCTGACCCCGCCCCCCGGACCTGGGGAGCCCCGGCCCTGGGCAAGGGGCAGCTGATGGGGATCGCGGGGACGGGGCCTTACTACCTGGTCCTCCTGCCCCAGGCGGTGCCCGAGTGGTGGCCGAAGGTGGAAAGGCTCCTCCCCGAGTTCCCCCGGCGCTACGAGGTGCGCTTCTACCCCGACGGGAGCAGGGCGGTGGTCAGCGGGGACCTGGAGGCCCTGAAGGTGTGGTACAAGCGGGTGCTCAGGGGGTGAGGGGGAGGGTGTGGCCCGAAGTGGTGGAGGTCTGCCCCCTGGAGGGCCTCTCCCTCTGGCTCCGCTTCTCCGACGGGAGGGAAGGGGTGGTTGACCTGAGCGGCTTGCCCCTCCTCGGGATCCTGGAAAGGCTCAAGGACCCTGCCTTCTTCCACCAGGTGGGGTCGACCCGGAGACGGCACGGCGGCCTGGCCCGGGGGATCGACCTGGACCCCCTGGTCCTCTTGGGGGCCTTGGCCCCTAATGAACCGCTACAGCCTGGCCACGGGAGCCCCTCCTCCAGAAGTGGCGGAAGGCCCTGAGACCGCCTAGGCCACCCGCCACTGGGGAGCCTGGCGGAGGAGGGGGAGGGAGCCCTGCTGGTTGAGGAGGTGGGCCAGGAGGGCACCGGGTCTGCGGATGCCCTCCTTGCGGGAGCTCATGAGGGAGGCGGCCAGGGCCTCGCGGACCCGGTTGATGGCCCACGCCACGAGGGCCAGGGCTCCTTCCCACATGCCGTAGATTTCGGCCCTGAGGGCGTTCCAGAGGACCCAGGCGTAGAAGCGGACGCTGCCAGGATCCTTGAACTCCTTAGCGAGGCCGAGGGCGAGCTCTTCCACCTGGCGGCGGCGGTCGGCAGGTTTGGCGCGGAGGAGGGCGGTGAGAGAGTCTATACCTAACGGGGTTTTTT
>NZ_JQMV01000006.1 GCF_000744885.1 Thermus amyloliquefaciens
GGGCCCGGGCGGCGGCGTCCGGGCTCATCTCCAGGTCCTGGGCCAGCTCCCGGGCGGAGTACTCCCCTCCCCCAGGGCCCAGATGTGGAACCACACCAGGCGGGCCGAACAGGGGAGGCCGCGGAACTTCTCAGGGTCGTAAAGGGGACGCCTAGGCACGCTCACAGTCTAACCGGCGGGCAGGCCCGGCGCGGCCCCGAAGGGGCGGCCCCCGGCCGAGCGTCAGCTGAACCGCGGCGGCATGTACGGCGCGGCGGCCCGGGGCCGAGCGCCGGGCCGGGAGGGAGAAGGCGCCCGCGGCGGGTGGTGGGCAAGGGCGCGCCCCGGCCCGCCCGCCCCTCGCGGGGGCAGGCGAGGCGGGGCTTCCTCACAGGTCAGCTCCTTAGACTTCCCACCCCGTTGGGGAAAGCCTCCCCTACCAGGGCGGTGAGGGCCCGCAGAGTCTCCTTCTCTACGGCCCAAGCCACCCGGGCCATCTCCAGGTTGGCCTCGGCCACCCGGTACACGGCCCGGGCACTCCGCACAGCCTCCTCTTCCTCCTGGGTCTTTTCCAGAAGCTCGGCCTGCCGGGCCTGCTCGTTCCGGCCCTCGAGGCCCTCCCGGATGGCCCGGCGCGGGCGTCTTCCAGGGCGTCCTGGGCCGCCTCGAGGGCCAGCCTGGCCTCGGCGTGGGCGGCGATGGCGGCGATGAGGGCCCGGCCCGGTCCCTGAGGGCCTCCAGAACCTCATCCACGCGGGCCTTGAGCTCCTCGGTCTGGATCTGGGTCAGGTTCTCGCTCACGGCTTCCTCCTGGAAGGGGGGCGGGGCGGGCCCCGCCCCCCCGCGGGCTACCTGGTGCCGGGGCCGAGGCCCTTCACCTCATCGGAGAGGGAGACACCCGGCCGGATCCTGGGGCCGAGGGCCGAGGCAGGGGCGGAGAGGAGGAGGAGAAGGCGAGGAGAAGGCGAGGGCGCGCATTAGAAGGGCACCTCCTCTTCCCCGGCAGGCTGGCAGGCTCCTTCTCCCGGAGGATGCGGGCGGCCTCGAGGCGGGCCTCCTCCAGAAAGGCGTGTACGCTCTGCTCGAAGGGACTGGTAGTCCGCGAAGGCGCGGGCGAAGGTAAGGGCCTCCTGCAGGCGGCGTGGACCTCCTGGGCCAGGATGAGGGGGTAAAAGCGCTGGTGGCCTCCCCCTGCCACCGCCCACCCGTACAGCTCCGCCACCTTCTCCCGGACGCGGGAGATCAACCACGCCGCATGCCAGAGGGCCTGCTCCCGGGTGAAAACCTGATCCTGTGCCTGTGTGTTACGCTCCTTCATGGTTTCCTCCTTTGGAACCCGGAGGCCTGGCTCTTGGCGGGGTCCCGGCCTCCGTTTCCATCTCCATAATATGACACAAAATAGGAGTTGTCAAGCTCTGGAAGCTAAAAAATAGCTTCCTGAACTGAGTACAGAACCCACCCCGGAACCCGCCAAGGGAAGGGAGGCCCACCCCGGCCCGGCAGGGCGCGATCCCCGGCCACCCACACAGGAAGGCCCGCCCCCCACCGCCAGGCGGAGGGCCAGGGAGGAGCCAGGCCCCAAAGCGGGAGCGCCCCCCACCGGGGAAAGACCAGAAGGGCGGAGGCGGGGGGCAGGCCGAGGCCCGGGTGGCCGAGGACCACGGCCCGGGTGCGCTGGTGGAGCCGGGCGGCGGGGGGCCCGGAGAAGCGGGAAGCCTCCACCACCACGGCGGAGGGGCAGGCCAGGCGCACGGCCCGATCCACCCGCGCTGGTCCCCTACCCGCACTACACCCCCTGAGGCCAGAACCAGAGCCACCACGGGGGCCACAGGCCAGGGGAACCATGCCGAGAGCCCGCAAAGGCCACCACGCCAGAGAGAGAAAGAACCTGGGACACCTTAGACACCCCCCAACACCCGCGCACTTTTCCCGCGCCGGGCGCAAGGGCCCCAAAAGGGGGCGCGGAGGGCCGGAGGCAAGGCTGGGGGAGGGGCCCCACCCCGAAGGGCTTGGCCTTGCCGGGTCAGCCCGAAGGGCTAAGTTCCGGGCCCGGAGCGCCCTACAATGGGGCCCAGCCCGGCGCGGAAAGGAAAAGAAGCTTCCACTCTCCCCGCCCCCCTTCGGGGTGGTCACCGCAAGGCGTACATTTCGGCCGACGGGAAGGGGGGCGGGGCAGGGGTGGGGGAAGGGCGGGGGAGGCTGAGGCGAGCCTGAAGAGAAAGTCGTTAAGGCTGTGTTCCCAGGAGCACCACCTCCACCGTCACCCCCTTGGGCCCGATATCCCTCACCTTTACCTCCACCACCTGGCCCGCCACGGGGGAACGCACGAGCTGACGCTCCGCCTCCCGGTCCCGCCTCCGCTCGAGCCTCGAGGCCTCCAGCCTGGCCGCCCGGATGCGCTCCTCCAGGCGGGCCCTCTCCCCTGTGAAGTCCACGGCCAGGCGGGTGCGCTTCTCCTCCAGGGACCGGACCTTGGCCTCGGCCTCCGTCAGGCGCAGGAGGGGCTCCGCTCCCTGGGCGGCCAGATAGCGGATCCTCGCCAGGGCCTCCCGGGCCTGGAGCAGCTCCCTCTCCACGGCCTCCCGCTCCACCCGGTAGCGCTCCTCAGTCGGGCCAGGTCCGCCTCGAGGCGGCCGCCTCCTCCCGGCGGCCTGCGCCCTCTCGGAAAGCTCCTCCAGGGGCACATCATCCACATAGCGGGCCAGAGGCTCCCCCTCCTCCACCCGATCCCCAGGGCGCACCAGGAGGCCGGAGAGGCTGGGAAGGTCGGGGATGACGATGGGGTGGAACTGCGGCAGGGTGGGGAGGCTGGGGAGGACGAGGGAAGCCTCCTCCCCGGGGGCGAAGGCGGCCCGCACCACAGCGCTCCCCGCCTTCAGGTACAGGCCGGAGAGGGGATGCAGATCTCTGGCCGGGCGGCGTGGAAAACCAGGCGGGGCGGGCTCGCCGTGGCCGCCACCCTGGGGTAGGTCCCCACCGGGCCACCAGGGGCGGGGCTCGGTGGCGGCACCGCTTCCCCGGTGATCCACACCCGGCGGGCCCCCGGGGGAGGGCCTGGAGGAGCTCCCCACCAGCCTCCCCGAGAGGTCCACCCGCCACTCCCTCAGAACCTGGGCCCGTCCCCGGTGCATGCGCACCCGGTAGGCCACCACCTGCCCGTCCCGGCTCACCGCCAGGGTTCGGCCCAGCTCGTCCTCCACCAGGACCCCCTCCCGGCCCAGGGCCTCCACCACCAGGAAGCGCCCCTCGAGGCCCTCCTGGGTTTCCCGGTTGAACCCCTTGACCTCCGCCCAGACCTCCCAGCGCTCCCGCCAGTCCAGGTAGTCCAGGACGGCCACCTCCGGAGTGCCCACCAGGTGCCGGAAGGCGGAGGCGAACCCCTGGCCTGACACGGGCCAGAGGACGAAGGCGAAGAGGGCCAGGACCAGGGCCAGGGTGGCCTCCTGGGGGGAGGCGTAGCGGATCCGCCACTCCCGGGACGCGAAGAACCAGAACTGCACCCGCCACGGCCAGAGGAGGGGCACCCCGTTCACATTCAGGGTGTCCAGGAGCAGGTGGCTGAGGTACCCCGCCAGAAAGGCCCAGTAGGCGGAGGGGTTGGCCCGCCAAAGGGGGTAGAGGAGGAGGGCCAGGGCCAGGGTGAAGAGAAGGGAGTGGGTGAGGGTGCGGTGGCCAAAGCGCCTTTCCAGGAAGGACGACAGAGGGCGCACGAACTTCCCTGGGCCGGAGGTGGTGGTGTCCACATCGGGCATCACCGAGCCCCAGGCCAGGGCCAGGCCCTCCAGGAGGCCCACCTCCAGCCCCACCCCCCGGAGGAGGGAGGCGGTGAGGGCGGCCCGGCCAGGTGGGTGCCGGCGGTCATGGCCCCTCCTTGCAAATACCATGGTATATACTGAAAGGGGAGGTTTCCCCTTGGGCTTCGCCTGGGATGAGGCCAACACCGCCCACATCGCCCGGCACGGGGTGCGTCCCCAGGAGGTGGAGGAAGCCCTCACCGACCCCAAGCGGCTGGTGCTCCGCACGCGCTCCCAAGGGGGCGAGGAACGCTGGGCGGCCCTGGGGGCCACGGAAGCCGGAAGGGTCCTCTTCGTGGTCTTCACCCGCAGGGAAGGCAGGGTGCGGCCCATCACCGCCCGGGACGCCACCTTGGAGGAGAAACGCCGCTACCGGAGGAGGGGAAAGTAAAGCATGAAGAGAATGCGGAAGGTGCACAGCCTGGAGGAAATCCCCGAGTTTGCGGGCGAGGAGGAGGAAGCCCGCTTCTGGGAAGAGCACGCCCTGGGGGAGGAGCTTCTGGCGAAGATGGCCCCACCGCCGGAGGGCCTTCTGCCCCCGGCCCGCCCCAGGACCCGGCCCGTTTCCATACGCCTGGACGAGGACCTCCTGAGGCGGCTCAAGGCCATCGCCCGGAGGAAGGGCAAGGGCTACCAGACCCTCCTCAAGGAGTTCGTGCTGGAAAGGCTCTACGAGGAGGAGAAGCGGGAAGGGGTCATCTAAGACCGCCAAGGGCTTCCTCCAGGAGCCTTAGGGCCCGGTCCAGGTCGGGCACCCGGCCAGGATGGATTTCGTTAAGGTCCAGCCACACGGCGGAGAGGAGGCCGTGGAGCTCCTCGGCCTTCTCCCGGGAGAGGACGCCCCCTCGGGGGAGGTCCCGGGCCCTGGCCTCCAGGTAGGCCAGCCGAGCTAGGAGCTTCTGCCGTTCGGCTTCCACGGAGCTCAGCCGGGCCTCCAGCTCCGCCACCCGCCGCCTCAAAAAGTCATGCCCCTCCACCCTCATCTTCCCCCCTCGCACACCCGCCCGCTTTCGTGGTAGAGGCGGACCTCGAGGTCCTCGGACCAAGGGTCGGGGGAGAGACTCACCAAGTAGAAGGCGCAGGCGGGGCGGTCCGCCTTCCCCCTCACCTGGAGGAAGGAGGCCTTCCCCTCCCGCACCGCCTCAGCCGCCCTCTCCCCTCCCGGCCCTCCAGCACCAGGGCCAGGGTCCCCTCGAGGCCAGCCTCCCCACCCTCAGGGCGCAGGAGGGCCGCAACCTCCCGGCCCTGGCGGTAGAGGTAAACCCTTACCTTCAGAGGCTCCCCGGGGATGGGTTCGGCCAGGTACCCCTCGCCCTGCCAGCGGTAGAGGCGAAGGGGCACCTCCACCTCCCGACCCGCGGTGGGGGGCTGGCAGGCGGAGAGGGCCAGGAGGAGGAAGAGGGGAATGGATGCGGAAAACCTCATGACGCCTCCTAAAACGCTCGTTAAGGCCCCCGGGAGCCAGGGGGGGCTCCTGATGTACCCCCCTTGGTTTCCAGGGGCCTCAGAAGGCCTCTCAGGGCGTCCAGGGTCAGGCCCGCCGCCCGGGCGAGATCCTCGAGGGCCAGGGCCAGGTCCAGGTTGGCCCGGTACAGGGCCAGACGGGCCTGGGAAACCCGCTCAGCAGCGGCCAGGACCTCGGCGGGGGTGGCGGCCCCCACCCGGGCCCTGGCCTGAAGGGCCTTTAGCTCCGCCTCCCGGGCCTCCACCCCGTCGGCGGCGGCGCGGGCCGCCTCCCGGGCAGAGAGCCAGCGGAAGAAGGCCCCGCCACCCGCAGCCGCACCTCCCGGCGTTGGGCCTCGGCCTGCGCCTCGAGGGCCCGCAGGGCTGGACCCTTGTCCCGGAAGAGCTCCACCAGGTTCAGGGACAGGGAGAGGCGGTACGAGGGGGCCACCTGCCCGTACTCACCCGCCAGGGCGGCCCCCACCTCGGCGGACACCGCCCCAAGTATTCCGAGGGTCTGGCGGGCCGCCTCCAGGTCCGCCAGGGTCTTCAGGTAGACGGGATCCCGGGGCAGGGCCTCCTCCACCAGGCGGTCCAGGATGCGGGCCTCCTCCTGGGTCAGGCCGGGGGCCTGGGCCAGGGCAGGAAGAAGGGCGAAGAGCAGGATCCACCACCTCACCGGGCCACCACCGCCTTTCTCAGCCAGGGGGCCAGGACCACGAAGGCGGCAATGCCCAGCCCACCGGCCACATACAGGTCCATCTCCCCCCGGGCCAGACCGAGGTAGCGGGCGGCGATGGCCACGCCCCCGCCACCAGGAGGATGGGAGCCAGGGCCACCCCGCGCTCCTCCCGCTGCGCCAGACCCTCTGCGTACCCCGTGCCCACATCCCGGTTGCGCACGATGTCCTCGGCGCTCACATACCGGACCAGCCGCTCCACCTCCCCCGGCACCCCGGCGGAGAGAGCCACCACCCGGGAGAGGTAGGCCTCCTTGTCCTCGGCCACCACGCCGTAGCGTTCCACGAGGGCCTCGGCCAGGGCCCGGGTTTCCCTGGGGGAAAGGGGAGGCAGGTCCACCCGGTCCAGACGCATCCAGAGGCGCTTGGTATTGGCCTTGCGCAAGGTTTCGGGGTGGACGGCCAGCACCAGGTTGGTCACCTCTGCCAAGGCCACCAGCCAGGGGATCATGCTCCCCTGGACCCCTGTGGCGTCGTCCACCACCACCGTGGCCCGGTTCACCCCCCTCTCGGCGTAGGTCCTAAGGGCCTTCACCAGGCTCTTGGCCTTCTCGTCGTTGGACGGGTAGCGCTTGCCCCAGGCCTTCAGGTCCGCCTCCGGGTCCTTGGAGATGCCCACCCCCTCCACGGGGATGCGGGCGTCCCAAAGGCTCCGGAAGAGGTCCTTCAGAAAGGCCCCGAAGGGTGAGAGCTTGTCCGCCCACAGGACGACAGACCACGCCTCGAGGGCCGGCCGCAGCTCCTGGAGGAGGGCCGTCTTCCCATAACCTGGCGGGCCCACCAGCACCACCCCCCTTCCCGCCCTCACGGAGAGGAGGACCGCCCTCCCCTCCTCCGTACGGCCCACGAACATACTTCCAGAGTAACAGACTTCCGAACTCTGTAACTCTGTAACTCTGTAACTCTGTAACTCTGTAAGTCTGTAAGTCTGTAAGTCTGTAAGTCTGGAACTCTGTAACTCCGGAAGTCTGTAAGTCTGAAACCAGCAGACCCCCAAAGTCTGCTGGTTCAAGAAACGAAGGTTGAGCCCAAAGACCTCCTCAGGCCTCCAGCGCCTTGGGCCGCCGACCCGGTGTGAGGAAATCCAACTCCTCAGACAACTCCAAGGCCTCCCTGGGCTCCGCTTCCTCCTTAGCGGAAGCCAGAAGCTTGCGCTGGAGGGTGGTGGAGTCCACATCCAGAAGCCCCGCCGCCTCGGAGACGGAAAGCCTCCCCTGATAGACCGCCCTTCGCACCCTCCGCAGGACTGAAGGGGGAAACCGACCGAGATCTCCCAGGGAAGAAGGGGCGGGGAGGCGGTAAGGCTCCGGGGAAAGCCCCAAGGCCTCGGCCAGCACCCTGGGGCTGACCAGCGACCACGCCTTGAGGGTGTCCTTGGAGATCAGGCGTTCGTTGAGGAGGCGGTACAGGATGAAGGTGTAACTGACCCCAAAATGATGGGCAAGCAAAAGGGCGTCCTCAGGGGAGAGCTTGCGCGGATCTCTGACCCGCTCTCTTACCTGCTCCCTGAGGGCCTTTCCTGGAACCAGGAAGTGGGCAGCCCAGGCATTGGCGAAAGTCTCCACCTCCTTCTCTTCGGGAAGAGGCTCTCTCCGGCAAAGGATGCCGGGGAGGCGGAAATGGTACAGGGCGTGGCTCAGCTCGTGGGCCAAGGTGAAGATCTGGCGGCCCGGGGTGCTATCCACATTGACCAGGACGCTGAACCCCAGTTGGGGGTGGCGGTAGAAGGCCCCCCAGATGGGGACGGGGGAACCCTCCCCTTCTGGGACCTGGTCTCTGCCCCAAGCCCCTCCTTCCCCCAAGGAAGCGTGATAAACCAAGATGCCCAGCTCGTCCAGCAACACCCGTAGATCGGGTATTACGTCCTGCCCTAGGGCAAGGCGCTCACGAACCTTCCTGGCCTCACTCGAGGCCCGCCGCACATCGGTAAGCCAGCCTCCGTGCAGCTCCTTTAAGGGGCCCTGTGGGACGGGAGAAAGAACCTCTCCTTCCTCCTCCAGGAACTCCGCATAGGCGTCCAGGAACTCCAGCCACCTTTGGATCTCGAAGCGGGCCTTGGCGGATAGGTTTACCCCCTCGGGAAGGAGCACGCTGAGGCCGTCCCGGTACTCGGCCTCCCCCCCCTCAAAAAGGCTTTCCTCCTTTAGACCATAAAGCCAGGCCAACCTCTGAAGGTGGAGGGCCGGTGGGAGCCTGTCCCCCCGTTCCCATTGGGCCAGGCTCTCCCGGGAAACGCCCAAGGCCTGGGCCACCTCGTCTTGGCTAAGGCCCAGCCGATCTCGCGCTTGGCGCAACTTGGCCGCTAAGTCCTTTGGGGCAATAGAGAGCATGGCCGACACCTCCTTGGAGATAGGGTTACCTCACGGCAAGCAAATGTCAACTTGTGTTTTATTAAAATCGGCCATTTTTGCCTTTTTCATGCGTTAAATGATAATGAAATTACCGGTACTAACGAGAACGGCGTTGACTTTTCACCCCGGAGTCCGCACAATCGACTTGATGCTGACCGGAGATCCGCAACCCCCCGGCCAAGCCCTTGGGAGCTGGCAGGCTGTAGCGGACAACAACATTTTCGCCCTGTTCGTAGACTCTGGGAACGCAACCCTCCTTCATGAGATTGCCGGGACCGTGGTGGGCCCGCCTTCCATCATCAACCCCGACCCCCTAGACAGGTTGGGCGAATTCAACCGACTTGTTCCAGAAATCCCCCGACGAGCAGCCTACCTGCAACAGCACGGCACCCTTTGGGCAAGCGTGACGCTCACGCCCCAAGAACTCCACCTAGTTGCGCAGCTGGCTACCCAGTGCCGGCGCCTCAAGAACCGAAGAGGTGACCTCGAGGCCCTAGCCCTTGCCATAAGCCGGAAGTACCTCCTCCTGACCGACGACGGCGCCCTGCGAAGGGAAGCCACTGCCCGCGGGCTGCAGGTAAAAGGGAGCTGCGGACTGTTGGAGGTAGCCGTGGCCAAGGGCCTTTTGACCTGCCAAGAGGCGGCGCATATCTACAACAAGGTTTTTAAGAGAAAGCTGGGGTTATACACCGATCTGGCCTTTATTTGCCCCCCGGGGACTTGCCAGAAGGAACCTTAGGCCCGCTTGCCCTTTGTGCGTCCTTTGGGTAGAATGCCTCCCGTGGACAAACCCCTCTTCCTCACCCCCGAGGAGCTGGCAGGAGCTCTCCGGGTGAGCCCTGAAACGGTGCGCAGGTGGCTCCGCACCGGGGAGGTAAAGGGGCACCGGGTCGGAAGGCTGTGGCGGGTGCCCTGGGAGGAGGGCGTCCGGCTTCTCGGCGGCGAGGAGCGCCTGGAAGAGGCCCTGAGGGAGGTCCAGAGGTGAGGGTGGTGGCGGTGGTGAACGGCAAGGGCGGGGTGGGCAAGACCACCACCGCGGTGAACCTGGCCGCCATCCTGGCGGAGAAGGCTCCCGTGCTCCTGGTGGACGCCGACCCCCAGGGATCCGCCTCCTGGTGGGCGGGCCGGGGAGAGATGCCCTTTGACCTGGCCCAGGAGACCGACCCCACCCTTCTGGCCCGCCTCCGTCAGGTGCGAGGCTACGGCCTGGTGGTGGTGGACACGCCCCCCGCCCTGCGCTCGGAGGCCCTCCAGGCGGTCCTAAAGGCCGCGGACTTTGCCCTCCTGCCCACCCCCCCGGCCCCCTTGGACCTCGAGGCCCTGGTGGAAACAGTGCGCCGGGCGGTGCGCCCCCTGGGAGTGGCCCACCGGGTCCTCCTCACCCGCGTGGATCCCCGGAGCCTGGGGGAGGCCCTGGAAGCCCAGACCGCCCTCATGGAGGCCGGGGTGCCCGCCTTCCACGCCTTCGTGCGGGCCTACAAGGCCCACGAGCGGGCCGCCCTGGAGGGAAAGCCCATCACCCGCTGGCGGGGCCCGAACGCCCGGGAGGGAGAGGCGGACTACCGGAGGGTAGCGGAGGAACTCCTAAGGGAGCTAGGGGAGGGGGTCCTGACCCCAGTGGAGGTAGGGGCATGAGGCGGAAGCGGCTGGCCGAGCTGGTGCGGGAGGAGGCGGGGGCGCTGGAAGCCGCGCCCCAAGAGCCCCCCGAAGAGCTGTGGGAGGCAAAGCCAGCCCCCGCGGAAGCCCCCAAGGAGCGCCCCACCCCCAAGTACCTGACCTATGTCCGCAAGGAGTGCCGCTTGCGCCCCGACCAGCTAGACGCTCTCACCGCCCTGGCCAGGAAGCTGAACCGGGAGCGCAAAGGTGGGGAGAGAATTACGGAGAACACGCTGATAAGATGGGCAGTGGATCTCCTTTTGGAAAAACTCCGCTCAGAGAAAACCTAAAGGTCACCCCAGGACGTCTGGCAAGGCCTTGGCCGCCTCCTCCAGGCGCTTCCTGGAAACGTGCACATAAATCTGGGTGGTGCTAATGGAGGAATGGCCTAAGAGCTCCTTCACCTCGTCTATGCCCCGGCCCGCCTCCACCAGGGCGGAGGCGTAGGAGTGGCGGAGCTTGTGGGGGGTGATGCGGTGCCAGTCCGTGAGGCCCGCCCGCCGGGCCACCCGCTTCACCATGGCCTCCACCGCCCGGGCTGAGAAGGGTTTCCCCCGGTTGGGGCCGGAGGTGTGGCTCCAGATGTAGGGGCTCGTGGGGTGTCCCTCCAGGTTCCGGTGCCGCAGCCACTGGTAGAGGGCCCGCTGGGCGGTAGGGGAAAGCACCACCACCCGCTCCTTGTCCCCCTTTCCCCGGACCCGGATGGCGTGGGGGATACCATCCTGATAGGTGAGGTCGGAGTAGGTGAGGCTCAGGGCCTCGGAGAGGCGGAGGCCGGTGCCGTAGAGGAAGGCCAGGAGGGCCCAGTCCCTGAGGCCGATGCGTGGGGAGCGGTGCTTGTAGGCGGCCTCCAGGAGCCTGGCCACCTCGGGGGGGGTGAGGTAGACGGGGAGGCGCCGAGGAAGCTTGGGGCGCTTCACCCCCTCGGTGGGGTCCTTGAGAATGGGCAGCGCCTCCACCTCGGCCAGGTAACGGAAGAACTTTCGCAGGCTGGCGAGGATCCGGCCCGCCCTGTGGGGGCTCACCTCGCGGGAGGCCAGGAAGGCGCGGAGGTGCTGGCTCCCGATCTCCTCCCACCTGGGGGGCCTGCCGTAGCGCTCCCGGTACCAGGCGGAAAAGAGCCCCACGTCCAGGAGGTACTCCTTGGCGGTGCGGGGGGAGCGGCCTTCCTCCATCTCCAGGTACCTGCGGAAGCGGTGGAGGAGCTCGGCGTGGGGGTCTTGGGCGGCTACCATCTTCAGACCTCCTCAAAGGCGGGAACGGGCACGGTGGGCACCAGGTCACGGGCCACAAGGTAGAGCCTTCGGTCCAGGGTGAAGAAGCGCCCCTTCCCCTCCTTCTCCCAGAGCCAGGCGAAGGAGGCGAGTTGGAGGGCGTCCGCTCCCCTCAAGGGATGCTCCTCGGCCAAGGCGCCCGCCAGCTGGACCACGGGAGGGCTCAGGGGCACGCGGAGGAAGGCGGGCCAGTCGGCCCGGAAAGCAGCGCTCAGAGAAGCCTGGCGGCGGGAGGTGATGGCCCTTCCCCGGCGCAGGGCGTGGAAGGTGGCCAGGGTCTCCACGTAGGCCAGGTGGGAGGCGGCGAGGAGGGTCCCGGGGCGCTGGGCCAGGTCCACGGCCCATTCAAAGGGGTCCTCGGGCTCCAGGTAGTAAAGGCGCACCAAGACGCTGGTGTCCAGGAAGAGGGGCTCAGCGCCGGAGGTCCTGGAGGACGGCATCCAGGGGTACCCCCTTCACTCGGGGACGCCAGGGCTTGAAGCGAGGCTTGGGCCCCTCCGGGGGCTCCAGGGCCATTGCCTCCGCCAAGCGCCGCCACTCGGGCGACTTGAGCAGGGCCTTCAGTCGGGGCTCCTTGGTCTTGGGCATGGCTCCATTCTACCCCTCCGGGGGGAGGGTGCCCTCGAGGGCCCCCACCCCCGCTTTCCCGAAGTATAGCATTCGCAAAAGATTTGTTTGGCGAAGTGAAGGAGGGAAGCCCTGACCGAAGGGGAGCCTCGTCCGGGAGGGCGAAAACCCCCGAAAAAAGGGCGGGCGAGGGACCAGGCGGCCGGCGGAAGGTTGCGACAAAAGGCGGATGTTTGCGACAAACTCACAGACTTCCAGACTTACAGACTTCCAGAGTCTGGATGTCTGGAAGTTCCAGGAAGTTCCAAGACCCTCCGCCTCGCTTCTGTACCATGGGGGCATGCGGGAGAGCCCCACGGCCAAGGGGGACCCCCCCGAAAAGGACCCTCTGGACGGCAAGCTTCTCTTGACCTACAGCGAGGCGGCCAAGGCCCTCGGCTTGGGTCGGACGACGATCTACAGGCTGGTGAAGGCGGGGCGCCTCAAGGTGGTTCACCCCACCCCCCGCTCGGCCCGCATCACCCGGGAGAGCCTCGAGGCCTTCCTCCGCTCCCTGGAAGCCCCGGAGAAGGCAAGCGAGAAGGGGAAGGGCGTGGTGGACCGGGCCCGGGAGGTCCTGAGGCGCTTCGGCCTCTAGGGGGAGGCGTGGAGGAGGTCAGGGAGGAGCGGAAGGAGAAGCCCGGGGCCCGCCACCCGGCCCACCAGGCCACCCTCTTCCTGGAGGGGAGGCTTGGGGAGGAGGGCTTCCACAGCCCCCGCCTGCCCCGGGGCCTGCGGGCGGCGGTGGCCGGGTACGCCCTGAGCCAGCCGGAGGAGCACCGGGGGGAAGGGGTCTTCACCCTCTGGCCCCGCACGGACGAGGAGGGGAGGCTCACGGAGGTCCAGGTGGCCCTCAAGCTCAAGCGCCCCATGGAGGGGCCGGAGCTGGTGGTGCACGGGATCCTCCTCCACGCCGACGGGAGGAGGTTCGTGGTCCTCGTCCAGCCCAAGAGCGGGGAGGCCTTCAGGCTCGTCCTGGGCCGGGCCCGGGGGTTCACCGCCTTCCTGGAGCCCAGGAAGGCCTACCGCTTTGAGGGAGCCCTGCGGGGGGGGAGGCTCCTCGCCGAGCGGGCCTTTCCCCTGGGGAAGTGGGTCCTGGCCCGGAAGGGGGAGAGGCCCCTCCCCGAGCCCATAGAGGGAGACCGGAACCCGCACCTGGAGGGGAGGCGGGGGAAGGGGGCCGCCCCCGAGGAGGCCGAGGGGCGCCGGGAGGAGGCCCAAAGGCCCGCCCCGCCCGGGCCCGAAGGCCCCCGAAGCCCCCGAAGGAGGCGCGCCCTCCCGGGGAGAGGAGGCCGAGGCGGGACCCGGTGCGGGTTTGGCGGGCCCCGGAGGAGGAGGCCCCCGGAGGCCTCGGCCTGCCCCCGCCCCTCCCCAAGGGGCAGGTGATGGGCCTGGTGGGGGAGGGGCCCTACTACCTGGTGCTGAGGCCCGAGGCCCTGGCCCTCTGGTGGCCCAAGGTGGAGCGGCTCCTGCCCGAGTTCCCGAGGAAGTACGAGGTGCGGTGGTACCCCGACGGGAGCCGGGCGGTGGTGGCCTGGGACCTCGAGGCCCTCAAGGTGTGGTACAAGCGGGTGCTCAGGAGCCCTTGAGACCTTCCAGGAAGCGGTGGACGGCGAGGAGCCCCAGGAAGGCCTCCGCCGCCGCCTCCAGGGGGACCTCGGCCACCTCCACCCCGTCCCGCAGGGCCACCACGAAGCCCCCCTCCACCTCCAGCCCCTCCTCCCGGAGGGCCAGGGCGTAGGCCCCCACCTGCAGGAGGTGCTCCGGGTAGGCCCGGGGGGAGGTCTTCAGGTCCACCACCACCAGCCTGTCCCCAAAGCGGGCCACCAGGTCCACCCGCCCGGCGTAGCGGTGCCCCGGGTGGAAGACCGCCTCCTCGGAGCGCAGGGCCTCGCCCCCGTTCCCGTCCCACCAGTCCGCCAGGGCGAGGGCCATCCCCCGAAGGGGCTCCTCCTCGGGGAAGGGAGGCCTTTGCCCCTTGAGGTAGGCCTCCGCCCAGGCGTGGAGTTCCGTGCCCCGCCCCGCGGCGCTCCGGGCGGCCCTGTGGTGGGCCTTGGCGGCCTCCTCCAGGACGCGGCCCACCTCCTCCTCCGTGAGGACCAGCCCCGGGACCAGCTCCCCGCGAAGGTACTCCACCACCTGGCGCACGGCCCAGTCCTGAAGGTTCTTGTTCAGGCGCCCCGTAACCTCCGTGACCGAGGGGACCCTCTCCCACCTCTCCCCGTCCTGGGAGGCCTCGTAGCCGCCCCCGTTCCGGCGGTAGCGGAGGCGCCAGCCCCCTGGGCAGTCCTTGAACAGCCAGTCTTGATACACAAGCCACCCCCCAGAGGCCCTGGATGGGCTACCTCCAGCTTAGCCCGGCGGGAGCCCTACGCCACCCGCCACTGAGGGGCCTGGCGGAAGAGCTCCAGGAGGCCCCGCTCCCGGAGGAGGTGGGCGAGGAGGGCCCCGGGGCGCCGGACCCCCTCGGCCCTTTGGCCGAAGAGGGCCTTGGCCAGGGCCTCCCGGACCCGCTTCACCGCCCAGGAGACGGCCTCCAGGGCCCCCTCCATCAGGCCGTAGAGCTCGGCCCGGAGGGCGTTCCAGAGGATCCAGGCGTAGAAGCGCACGCTCCCGGGATCCCGGAACTCCCGGGCCAGGGAGAGGGCGAGGGCCTCCACCAGGGCCCGGCGCTCGGCGGGGCGGGCCCGGAGGAGGGCGGTGAGAGAGTCTAGAGCTAACGGAGTTTCGGCTTCGCCAGGGGATAACGAAAACCGAAGGAGGAGCTGGAGGACCCCGGAGTCCTCCTTAGGAGGACTTGTATATGACTCTCTCAAGCTCCAGGCGGTGCGCCCCTGACGGGCGTCCCCCTCCAGGTCCCGCCACGGGTGGCGGAAGTCCTCCAGGTCCAGGCGGGGGCGGGCCTCCCGGTGGGGCAGGCGCACGGCGTAGAGGGTCCCGCCGGCGTAGACCCCCGTCCGGCCCTTGAGGGTGGCCGGGGTGCGCCAGGCCCTCCGGCGGATGAGCCCCTTGGCCTCCAGGGAGGCCAGGACCCGGTAGAGGGAGGCCGGGGGCAGGCCCAGGGCCACGGCCAGGGCGTCGTTCACGGCGAAGAGGGTGGCCTGGGAGAGGCTCCTGGGGAGGGGCCTCCCCGGGCCCAGCCTCCGGGCCAGGACCTCGAGGCCCAGGGCGAGGAGGGTCCGGTACACCCTCCGCTCCCGCTCGGAAAGCCCTGGCAGGGTGCCCCGCCGCTCCCCTTCCGCCAGGAGGCGGTCGGCGAGGCTCCAGGCGTCCTGCTTCCTCTCGGGTGGGGGCGGGGAGGCGGAGAGCTCCTGTCGGTTGGGGAGGGCCGGGGAAGGCGGCGCCTCCCGGAGCTTCCGGCGGAGGTCCTCCGGGGGAGGCGCCTCCTCGGGCGGGGGCTCATGGACCCCCTTCTCCGGGGGCGCGGCCCCCTCCAGGAGCTTCAGGTAGAGGGGCGGAAGCTCCTCGCCCCTCGCCCGCTTCCTCCGGGCCAGGGCCTCGAGGAAGGCCCGGCCCCGCTCGGTGAGTCCTTCCGGCTGTTCTTTATAGCTCTTCCCTTCAACTCCTTCTTGGGGCATAAACCCCTCCCGTTTCGCGCGTCGGGGACGGCACTCCCCCGCGCGCCGCCTCGGCGCCTATTGCCTTTCCCGCTGGGAGGGGATAACCTTAGGCGAAGGAAAAGGTTGCTGGAATTTGGGTTCCCTCCCAGCGGGAGCCTCTCTTTTTGGTCCTCACGCGGCCCTGCCGCCTTGGGCCCCCAGGGGGCCCGGTCTTCCCATTGCCCGGCATTATACCAGAACCCTGGAAAGAGGGGAGGGAGGGACCCGAAAAGCATTCCCCTACCCATAGCAGAGGCGAATGAGGCGAGTCAATATGGCACGCCTCCGTGGGCTCCCGGAGGGCGCAAACCCCTCACCAACGGGACACCAACAGGCGTGATATAGTTCACTTGATTTTCGGAAGCGGCTTTCTCCCGTGCCAAAGCCTGTATAATGCCGGGCAAGGATGTCAGAACAGGGGGGTCAAATCCTCAAAATCTCTGCAAACGCCGATGCTTATCGGCAAAATCGCCCCCGGCGAAGGCGCCCCCTGCTGAGGCCGGACGGGGAGGTGGACCTCGAGGCCGTCCGCCTCTTCCTCCAGCTCGGGCGCTACCGGGAGGGCGAGGCGGCCCTGGACCAGGACCCCCAGCCGGAGAACCCCGAGTGGCTCAGGCTGAAGGGCTGGGCCCGCTGGCACCTGGGGGACGAGGAGGGCCTGCGGCTGGTGCGGAAGGCGGCCTCCCTGGCCCGGGAGCGGGCGGGGTGGGTGTGGCAGGACCTGGGGGCCCTCCTCTTCCGGGCCGGGCGCTGGGAGGAGGCGGAGGAGGCCTTGAGGCGGGCCCTGGACCACTTCAGCGCCCGGGAGGACCACCTGGGCCGGGCCTGGGCACTCCACGGCCTGGGGGTGGCCCACCTGCACCGGGGCAGGACGGGCTGGGCCCTGCGCCGGGCGGAGGAGGCTTTGGCGGTGGTCCGGGCCAAGGCCCTGGGAGGCTTCCGGAGCCGGGTCCTTGTCCTCCTCTCCTCCGTCCACCGGGCCAGGGGGGAGCTGAGGGAGGCCCTCTTCCGGGCCGAGCAGGCGGTGGCGGGGAGGCTGGACCCGGACGACCGGGTGGTGGCCCTGAGGGCCCTGGGCACCACCCTGCGGCTTCTGGGGAAGCCCGCTCAAGGAAGCGAGGTCCTGGAGGAGGCCCTTGAGCTAGCGGGGGAGGGGGCCCGGAGGGGAGCGGCCCTGGCGGAGATGGCCCTCTGCCACCTGGCCCTGGGACGGAAGAGGCTGGCGAGGCGGGCCGCCGGGGAGGCCCTGGAGCTTCTGGACACCCACGCCCCGGCCCGCGCCCGGGTGCTGGTGGCCCTGGCGGAGCTCTCCCGCCGGGAGGGAAAGGAGGAGGGCGCCCTGGCCCTCCTCCAGGAGGCGCGGGCCCTCGGCCCCTATCCCCTGGCGGAGGAGGCCCTGGGCTTCCCCGAACTCTTCGCCCTGGCGGAGGCGCGGGAACTCAAGCTTCCCCGGACCAGGCGGGCCCCGGAGAGGCCCAGGGTGCGCCTGGAAGCGGGAAAGGTCCGGCGGCTTTGGTTGGGCAGGCGGGAGGTGCCCCTGGAGGGGTCGGGAAAGGCCTTTGACCTGCTCCTCCTTCTGGCCTCTGAGGGCCCCCTGACCTGGCGGGAAGCGGCGCTCAGGCTCTGGGGGGAGGACGGCCCCGGGGTGAGGGAGCGGCTCCACATGACGGCCTCGAGGGCCAGGGACCTCCTGGCCGACCGGGAAGCGGTGCGGTGGGAGGGGGAGGTGCTCAGGCTGGACCCGGAGAGGAGATGGGAGGCGTGTTAGAAACCTTCCGGGCCACCCGGTACACCCCCGCCCTGGACCCGGCGGGGGGGCGCACCACCTCCAGGAGCCCCCGCTCGGTCAGGAGGCGGAGGGCCCGGGCGGCGGCGTCCGGGCTCATCTCCAGGTCCTGGGCCAGCTCCCGGGCGGAGTACTCCCCCTCCCCCAGGGCCCAGATGTGGAACCACACCAGGCGGGCCGAACAGGGGAGGCCGCGGAACTTCTCAGGGTCGTAAAGGGGACGCCTAGGCACGCTCACAGTCTAACCGGCGGGCAGGGCCCGGCGCGGCCCCCGAAGGGGGCGGCCCCCGGGCCGAGCGTCAGCTGAACCGCGGCGGCATGTACGGCGCGGCGGCCCGGGGGCCGAGCGCCGGGCCGGAGGGGAGAAGGGCGCCCGCGGCGGGTGGTGGGCAAGGGCGCGCCCCGGCCCGCCGCCCCCCTCGCGGGGGGCAGGCGAGGCCGGGGCTTCCTCACAGGTCAGCTCCTTAGACTTCCCACCCCGTTGGGGAAAGCCTCCCCTACCAGGGCGGTGAGGGCCCGCAGAGTCTCCTTCTCTACGGCCCAAGCCACCCGGGCCATCTCCAGGTTGGCCTCGGCCACCCGGTACACGGCCCGGGCACTCCGCACAGCCTCCTCTTCCTCCTGGGTCTTTTCCAGAAGCTCGGCCTGCCGGGCCTGCTCGTTCCGGCCCTCGAGGCCCTCCCGGATGGCCCGGGCGCGGGCGTCTTCCAGGGCGTCCTGGGCCGCCTCGAGGGCCAGCCTGGCCTCGGCGTGGGCGGCGATGGCGGCGATGAGGGCCCGGGCCCGGTCCCTGAGGGCCTCCAGAACCTCATCCACGCGGGCCTTGAGCTCCTCGGTCTGGATCTGGGTCAGGTTCTCGCTCACGGCTTCCTCCTGGAAGGGGGGGCGGGGCGGGCCCCGCCCCCGCGCGGGCTACCTGGTGCCGGGGCCGAGGCCCTTCACCTCATCGGAGAGGGGAGACACCCGGCCGGGATCCTGGGGGCCGAGGGCCGAGGCAGGGGCGGAGAGGAGGAGGAGAAGGGCGAGGAGAAGGGCGAGGGCGCGCATTAGAAGGGCACCTCCTCTTCCCCGGCAGGCTGGGCAGGCTCCTTCTCCCGGAGGATGCGGGCGGCCTCGAGGCGGGCCTCCTCCAGAAAGGCGTGTACGCTCTGCTCGAAGGACTGGTAGTCCGCGAAGGCGCGGGCGAAGGTAAGGGCCTCCTGCAGGGCGGCGTGGACCTCCTGGGCCAGGATGAGGGGGGTAAAAGCGCTGGTGGCCTCCCCTGCCACCGCCCACCCGTACAGCTCCGCCACCTTCTCCCGGACGCGGGAGATCAACCACGCCGCATGCCAGAGGGCCTGCTCCCGGGTGAAAACCTGATCCTGTGCCTGTGTGTTACGCTCCTTCATGGTTTCCTCCTTTGGAACCCGGAGGCCTGGCTCTTGGCGGGGTCCCGGCCTCCGTTTCCATCTCCATAATATGACACAAAATAGGAGTTGTCAAGCTCTGGAAGCTAAAAAATAGCTTCCTGAACTGAGTACAGAACCCACCCCGGAACCCCGGCCAAGGGAAGGGAGGCCCACCCCGGCCCGGCAGGGCGCGGATCCCCGGCCACCCACACAGGAAGGCCCGCCCCACCGCCAGGCGGAGGGCCAGGGAGGAGCCAGGCCCCAAAGCGGGAGCGCCCCCACCGGGGGAAAGACCAGAAGGGCGGAGGCGGGGGGCAGGCCGAGGCCCGGGTGGCCGAGGACCACGGCCCGGGTGCGCTGGTGGAGCCGGGCGGCGGGGGGCCCGGAGAAGCGGGAAGCCTCCACCACCACGGCGGAGGGGCAGGCCAGGCGCACGGCCCGATCCACCCCGCGCTGGTCCCCTACCCGCACTACACCCCCTGAGGCCAGAACCAGAGCCACCACGGGGGCCACAGGCCAGGGGGAACCATGCCGAGAGCCCGCAAAGGCCACCACGCCAGAGAGAGAAAGAACCTGGGACACCTTAGACACCCCCCAACACCCGCGCACTTTTCCCGCGCCGGGCGCAAGGGCCCCAAAAGGGGGCGCGGAGGGCCGGAGGCAAGGCTGGGGGAGGGGCCCCACCCCGAAGGGCTTGGCCTTGCCGGGTCAGCCCGAAGGGCTAAGTTCCGGCCCGGAGCGCCCTACAATGGGGCCCAGCCCGGCGCGGAAAGGAAAGAAGCTTCCACTCTCCCCCGCCCCCCTTCGGGGTGGTCACGCAAGGCGTACATTTCGGCCGACGGGAAGGGGGGCGGGGGCAGGGGGTGGGGGAAGGGGCGGGGGAGGCTGAGGCGAGCCTGAAGAGAAAGTCGTTAAGGCTGTGTTCCCAGGAGCACCACCTCCACCGTCACCCCCTTGGGCCCGATATCCCTCACCTTTACCTCCACCACCTGGCCCGCCACGGGGGAACGCACGAGCTGACGCTCCGCCTCCCGGTCCCGCCTCCGCTCGAGCCTCGAGGCCTCCAGCCTGGCCGCCCGGATGCGCTCCTCCAGGCGGGCCCTCTCCCCTGTGAAGTCCACGGCCAGGCGGGTGCGCTTCTCCTCCAGGGACCGGACCTTGGCCTCGGCCTCCGTCAGGCGCAGGAGGGGCTCCGCTCCCTGGGCGGCCAGATAGCGGATCCTCGCCAGGGCCTCCCGGGCCTGGAGCAGCTCCCTCTCCACGGCCTCCCGCTCCACCCGGTAGCGCTCCTCCAGTCGGGCCAGGTCCGCCTCGAGGCGGGCCGCCTCCTCCCGGGCGGCCTGCGCCCTCTCGGAAAGCTCCTCCAGGGGCACATCATCCACATAGCGGGCCAGAGGCTCCCCCTCCTCCACCCGATCCCCAGGGCGCACCAGGAGGCCGGAGAGGCTGGGAAGGTCGGGGATGACGATGGGGTGGAACTGCGGCAGGGTGGGGAGGCTGGGGAGGACGAGGGAAGCCTCCTCCCCGGGGGCGAAGGCGGCCCGCACCACAGCGCTCCCCGCCTTCAGGTACAGGCCGGAGAGGGGATGCAGATCCTCTGGCCGGGCGGCGTGGAAAACCAGGCGGGGCGGGCTCGCCGTGGCCGCCACCCTGGGGTAGGTCCCCACCGGGGCCACCAGGGGCGGGGGCTCGGTGGCGGGCACCGCTTCCCCGGTGATCCACACCCGGCGGGCCCCCGGGGGAGGGCCTGGAGGAGCTCCCCCACCAGCCTCCCCGAGAGGTCCACCCGCCACTCCCTCAGAACCTGGGCCCGTCCCCGGTGCATGCGCACCCGGTAGGCCACCACCTGCCCGTCCCGGCTCACCGCCAGGGTTCGGCCCAGCTCGTCCTCCACCAGGACCCCCTCCCGGCCCAGGGCCTCCACCACCAGGAAGCGCCCCTCGAGGCCCTCCTGGGTTTCCCGGTTGAACCCCTTGACCTCCGCCCAGACCTCCCAGCGCTCCCGCCAGTCCAGGTAGTCCAGGACGGCCACCTCCGGAGTGCCCACCAGGTGCCGGAAGGCGGAGGCGAACCCCTGGCCTGACACGGGCCAGAGGACGAAGGCGAAGAGGGCCAGGACCAGGGCCAGGGTGGCCTCCTGGGGGGAGGCGTAGCGGATCCGCCACTCCCGGGACGCGAAGAACCAGAACTGCACCCGCCACGGCCAGAGGAGGGGCACCCCGTTCACATTCAGGGTGTCCAGGAGCAGGTGGCTGAGGTACCCCGCCAGAAAGGCCCAGTAGGCGGAGGGGTTGGCCCGCCAAAGGGGGTAGAGGAGGAGGGCCAGGGCCAGGGTGAAGAGAAGGGAGTGGGTGAGGGTGCGGTGGCCAAAGCGCCTTTCCAGGAAGGACGACAGAGGGCGCACGAACTTCCCTGGGCCGGAGGTGGTGGTGTCCACATCGGGCATCACCGAGCCCCAGGCCAGGGCCAGGCCCTCCAGGAGGCCCACCTCCAGCCCCACCCCCCGGAGGAGGGAGGCGGTGAGGGCGGCCCCGGCCAGGTGGGTGCCGGCGGTCATGGCCCCTCCTTGCAAATACCATGGTATATACTGAAAGGGGAGGTTTCCCCTTGGGCTTCGCCTGGGATGAGGCCAACACCGCCCACATCGCCCGGCACGGGGTGCGTCCCCAGGAGGTGGAGGAAGCCCTCACCGACCCCAAGCGGCTGGTGCTCCGCACGCGCTCCCAAGGGGGCGAGGAACGCTGGGCGGCCCTGGGGGCCACGGAAGCCGGAAGGGTCCTCTTCGTGGTCTTCACCCGCAGGGAAGGCAGGGTGCGGCCCATCACCGCCCGGGACGCCACCTTGGAGGAGAAACGCCGCTACCGGAGGAGGGGAAAGTAAAGCATGAAGAGAATGCGGAAGGTGCACAGCCTGGAGGAAATCCCCGAGTTTGCGGGCGAGGAGGAGGAAGCCCGCTTCTGGGAAGAGCACGCCCTGGGGGAGGAGCTTCTGGCGAAGATGGCCCCACCGCCGGAGGGCCTTCTGCCCCCGGCCCGCCCCAGGACCCGGCCCGTTTCCATACGCCTGGACGAGGACCTCCTGAGGCGGCTCAAGGCCATCGCCCGGAGGAAGGGCAAGGGCTACCAGACCCTCCTCAAGGAGTTCGTGCTGGAAAGGCTCTACGAGGAGGAGAAGCGGGAAGGGGTCATCTAAGACCGCCAAGGGCTTCCTCCAGGAGCCTTAGGGCCCGGTCCAGGTCGGGCACCCGGCCAGGATGGATTTCGTTAAGGTCCAGCCACACGGCGGAGAGGAGGCCGTGGAGCTCCTCGGCCTTCTCCCGGGAGAGGACGCCCCCTCGGGGGAGGTCCCGGGCCCTGGCCTCCAGGTAGGCCAGCCGAGCTAGGAGCTTCTGCCGTTCGGCTTCCACGGAGCTCAGCCGGGCCTCCAGCTCCGCCACCCGCCGCCTCAAAAAGTCATGCCCCTCCACCCTCATCTTCCCCCCTCGCACACCCGCCCGCTTTCGTGGTAGAGGCGGACCTCGAGGTCCTCGGACCAAGGGTCGGGGGAGAGACTCACCAAGTAGAAGGCGCAGGCGGGGCGGTCCGCCTTCCCCCTCACCTGGAGGAAGGAGGCCTTCCCCTCCCGCACCGCCTCAGCCGCCCTCTCCCCTCCCGGCCCCTCCAGCACCAGGGCCAGGGTCCCCTCGAGGCCAGCCTCCCCACCCTCAGGGCGCAGGAGGGCCGCAACCTCCCGGCCCTGGCGGTAGAGGTAAACCCTTACCTTCAGAGGCTCCCCGGGGATGGGTTCGGCCAGGTACCCCTCGCCCTGCCAGCGGTAGAGGCGAAGGGGCACCTCCACCTCCCGACCCGCGGTGGGGGGCTGGCAGGCGGAGAGGGCCAGGAGGAGGAAGAGGGGAATGGATGCGGAAAACCTCATGACGCCTCCTAAAACGCTCGTTAAGGCCCCCGGGAGCCAGGGGGGGCTCCTGATGTACCCCCCTTGGTTTCCAGGGGCCTCAGAAGGCCTCTCAGGGCGTCCAGGGTCAGGCCCGCCGCCCGGGCGAGATCCTCGAGGGCCAGGGCCAGGTCCAGGTTGGCCCGGTACAGGGCCAGACGGGCCTGGGAAACCCGCTCAGCAGCGGCCAGGACCTCGGCGGGGGTGGCGGCCCCCACCCGGGCCCTGGCCTGAAGGGCCTTTAGCTCCGCCTCCCGGGCCTCCACCCCGTCGGCGGCGGCGCGGGCCGCCTCCCGGGCAGAGAGCCAGCGGAAGAAGGCCCCCGCCACCCGCAGCCGCACCTCCCGGCGTTGGGCCTCGGCCTGCGCCTCGAGGGCCCGCAGGGCTGGACCCTTGTCCCGGAAGAGCTCCACCAGGTTCAGGGACAGGGAGAGGCGGTACGAGGGGGCCACCTGCCCGTACTCACCCGCCAGGGCGGCCCCCACCTCGGCGGACACCGCCCCAAGTATTCCGAGGGTCTGGCGGGCCGCCTCCAGGTCCGCCAGGGTCTTCAGGTAGACGGGATCCCGGGGCAGGGCCTCCTCCACCAGGCGGTCCAGGATGCGGGCCTCCTCCTGGGTCAGGCCGGGGGCCTGGGCCAGGGCAGGAAGAAGGGCGAAGAGCAGGATCCACCACCTCACCGGGCCACCACCGCCTTTCTCAGCCAGGGGGCCAGGACCACGAAGGCGGCAATGCCCAGCCCACCGGCCACATACAGGTCCATCTCCCCCCGGGCCAGACCGAGGTAGCGGGCGGCGATGGCCACGCCCCCCGCCACCAGGAGGATGGGAGCCAGGGCCACCCCGCGCTCCTCCCGCTGCGCCAGACCCTCTGCGTACCCCGTGCCCACATCCCGGTTGCGCACGATGTCCTCGGCGCTCACATACCGGACCAGCCGCTCCACCTCCCCCGGCACCCCGGCGGAGAGAGCCACCACCCGGGAGAGGTAGGCCTCCTTGTCCTCGGCCACCACGCCGTAGCGTTCCACGAGGGCCTCGGCCAGGGCCCGGGTTTCCCTGGGGGAAAGGGGAGGCAGGTCCACCCGGTCCAGACGCATCCAGAGGCGCTTGGTATTGGCCTTGCGCAAGGTTTCGGGGTGGACGGCCAGCACCAGGTTGGTCACCTCTGCCAAGGCCACCAGCCAGGGGATCATGCTCCCCTGGACCCCTGTGGCGTCGTCCACCACCACCGTGGCCCGGTTCACCCCCCTCTCGGCGTAGGTCCTAAGGGCCTTCACCAGGCTCTTGGCCTTCTCGTCGTTGGACGGGTAGCGCTTGCCCCAGGCCTTCAGGTCCGCCTCCGGGTCCTTGGAGATGCCCACCCCCTCCACGGGGATGCGGGCGTCCCAAAGGCTCCGGAAGAGGTCCTTCAGAAAGGCCCCGAAGGGTGAGAGCTTGTCCGCCCACAGGACGACAGACCACGCCTCGAGGGCCGGCCGCAGCTCCTGGAGGAGGGCCGTCTTCCCATAACCTGGCGGGCCCACCAGCACCACCCCCCTTCCCGCCCTCACGGAGAGGAGGACCGCCCTCCCCTCCTCCGTACGGCCCACGAACATACTTCCAGAGTAACAGACTTCCGAACTCTGTAACTCTGTAACTCTGTAACTCTGTAACTCTGTAAGTCTGTAAGTCTGTAAGTCTGTAAGTCTGGAACTCTGTAACTCCGGAAGTCTGTAAGTCTGAAACCAGCAGACCCCCAAAGTCTGCTGGTTCAAGAAACGAAGGTTGAGCCCAAAGACCTCCTCAGGCCTCCAGCGCCTTGGGCCGCCGACCCGGTGTGAGGAAATCCAACTCCTCAGACAACTCCAAGGCCTCCCTGGGCTCCGCTTCCTCCTTAGCGGAAGCCAGAAGCTTGCGCTGGAGGGTGGTGGAGTCCACATCCAGAAGCCCCGCCGCCTCGGAGACGGAAAGCCTCCCCTGATAGACCGCCCTTCGCACCCTCCGCAGGACTGAAGGGGGAAACCGACCGAGATCTCCCAGGGAAGAAGGGGCGGGGAGGCGGTAAGGCTCCGGGGAAAGCCCCAAGGCCTCGGCCAGCACCCTGGGGCTGACCAGCGACCACGCCTTGAGGGTGTCCTTGGAGATCAGGCGTTCGTTGAGGAGGCGGTACAGGATGAAGGTGTAACTGACCCCAAAATGATGGGCAAGCAAAAGGGCGTCCTCAGGGGAGAGCTTGCGCGGATCTCTGACCCGCTCTCTTACCTGCTCCCTGAGGGCCTTTCCTGGAACCAGGAAGTGGGCAGCCCAGGCATTGGCGAAAGTCTCCACCTCCTTCTCTTCGGGAAGAGGCTCTCTCCGGCAAAGGATGCCGGGGAGGCGGAAATGGTACAGGGCGTGGCTCAGCTCGTGGGCCAAGGTGAAGATCTGGCGGCCCGGGGTGCTATCCACATTGACCAGGACGCTGAACCCCAGTTGGGGGTGGCGGTAGAAGGCCCCCCAGATGGGGACGGGGGAACCCTCCCCTTCTGGGACCTGGTCTCTGCCCCAAGCCCCTCCTTCCCCCAAGGAAGCGTGATAAACCAAGATGCCCAGCTCGTCCAGCAACACCCGTAGATCGGGTATTACGTCCTGCCCTAGGGCAAGGCGCTCACGAACCTTCCTGGCCTCACTCGAGGCCCGCCGCACATCGGTAAGCCAGCCTCCGTGCAGCTCCTTTAAGGGGCCCTGTGGGACGGGAGAAAGAACCTCTCCTTCCTCCTCCAGGAACTCCGCATAGGCGTCCAGGAACTCCAGCCACCTTTGGATCTCGAAGCGGGCCTTGGCGGATAGGTTTACCCCCTCGGGAAGGAGCACGCTGAGGCCGTCCCGGTACTCGGCCTCCCCCCCCTCAAAAAGGCTTTCCTCCTTTAGACCATAAAGCCAGGCCAACCTCTGAAGGTGGAGGGCCGGTGGGAGCCTGTCCCCCCGTTCCCATTGGGCCAGGCTCTCCCGGGAAACGCCCAAGGCCTGGGCCACCTCGTCTTGGCTAAGGCCCAGCCGATCTCGCGCTTGGCGCAACTTGGCCGCTAAGTCCTTTGGGGCAATAGAGAGCATGGCCGACACCTCCTTGGAGATAGGGTTACCTCACGGCAAGCAAATGTCAACTTGTGTTTTATTAAAATCGGCCATTTTTGCCTTTTTCATGCGTTAAATGATAATGAAATTACCGGTACTAACGAGAACGGCGTTGACTTTTCACCCCGGAGTCCGCACAATCGACTTGATGCTGACCGGAGATCCGCAACCCCCCGGCCAAGCCCTTGGGAGCTGGCAGGCTGTAGCGGACAACAACATTTTCGCCCTGTTCGTAGACTCTGGGAACGCAACCCTCCTTCATGAGATTGCCGGGACCGTGGTGGGCCCGCCTTCCATCATCAACCCCGACCCCCTAGACAGGTTGGGCGAATTCAACCGACTTGTTCCAGAAATCCCCCGACGAGCAGCCTACCTGCAACAGCACGGCACCCTTTGGGCAAGCGTGACGCTCACGCCCCAAGAACTCCACCTAGTTGCGCAGCTGGCTACCCAGTGCCGGCGCCTCAAGAACCGAAGAGGTGACCTCGAGGCCCTAGCCCTTGCCATAAGCCGGAAGTACCTCCTCCTGACCGACGACGGCGCCCTGCGAAGGGAAGCCACTGCCCGCGGGCTGCAGGTAAAAGGGAGCTGCGGACTGTTGGAGGTAGCCGTGGCCAAGGGCCTTTTGACCTGCCAAGAGGCGGCGCATATCTACAACAAGGTTTTTAAGAGAAAGCTGGGGTTATACACCGATCTGGCCTTTATTTGCCCCCCGGGGACTTGCCAGAAGGAACCTTAGGCCCGCTTGCCCTTTGTGCGTCCTTTGGGTAGAATGCCTCCCGTGGACAAACCCCTCTTCCTCACCCCCGAGGAGCTGGCAGGAGCTCTCCGGGTGAGCCCTGAAACGGTGCGCAGGTGGCTCCGCACCGGGGAGGTAAAGGGGCACCGGGTCGGAAGGCTGTGGCGGGTGCCCTGGGAGGAGGGCGTCCGGCTTCTCGGCGGCGAGGAGCGCCTGGAAGAGGCCCTGAGGGAGGTCCAGAGGTGAGGGTGGTGGCGGTGGTGAACGGCAAGGGCGGGGTGGGCAAGACCACCACCGCGGTGAACCTGGCCGCCATCCTGGCGGAGAAGGCTCCCGTGCTCCTGGTGGACGCCGACCCCCAGGGATCCGCCTCCTGGTGGGCGGGCCGGGGAGAGATGCCCTTTGACCTGGCCCAGGAGACCGACCCCACCCTTCTGGCCCGCCTCCGTCAGGTGCGAGGCTACGGCCTGGTGGTGGTGGACACGCCCCCCGCCCTGCGCTCGGAGGCCCTCCAGGCGGTCCTAAAGGCCGCGGACTTTGCCCTCCTGCCCACCCCCCCGGCCCCCTTGGACCTCGAGGCCCTGGTGGAAACAGTGCGCCGGGCGGTGCGCCCCCTGGGAGTGGCCCACCGGGTCCTCCTCACCCGCGTGGATCCCCGGAGCCTGGGGGAGGCCCTGGAAGCCCAGACCGCCCTCATGGAGGCCGGGGTGCCCGCCTTCCACGCCTTCGTGCGGGCCTACAAGGCCCACGAGCGGGCCGCCCTGGAGGGAAAGCCCATCACCCGCTGGCGGGGCCGAACGCCCGGGAGGGAGAGGCGGACTACCGGAGGGTAGCGGAGGAACTCCTAAGGGAGCTAGGGGAGGGGGTCCTGACCCCAGTGGAGGTAGGGGCATGAGGCGGAAGCGGCTGGCCGAGCTGGTGCGGGAGGAGGCGGGGGCGCTGGAAGCCGCGCCCCAAGAGCCCCCCGAAGAGCTGTGGGAGGCAAAGCCAGCCCCCGCGGAAGCCCCCAAGGAGCGCCCCACCCCCAAGTACCTGACCTATGTCCGCAAGGAGTGCCGCTTGCGCCCCGACCAGCTAGACGCTCTCACCGCCCTGGCCAGGAAGCTGAACCGGGAGCGCAAAGGTGGGGAGAGAATTACGGAGAACACGCTGATAAGATGGGCAGTGGATCTCCTTTTGGAAAAACTCCGCTCAGAGAAAACCTAAAGGTCACCCCAGGACGTCTGGCAAGGCCTTGGCCGCCTCCTCCAGGCGCTTCCTGGAAACGTGCACATAAATCTGGGTGGTGCTAATGGAGGAATGGCCTAAGAGCTCCTTCACCTCGTCTATGCCCCGGCCCGCCTCCACCAGGGCGGAGGCGTAGGAGTGGCGGAGCTTGTGGGGGTGATGCGGTGCCAGTCCGTGAGGCCCGCCCGCCGGGCCACCCGCTTCACCATGGCCTCCACCGCCCGGGCTGAGAAGGGTTTCCCCCGGTTGGGGCCGGAGGTGTGGCTCCAGATGTAGGGGCTCGTGGGGTGTCCCTCCAGGTTCCGGTGCCGCAGCCACTGGTAGAGGGCCCGCTGGGCGGTAGGGGAAAGCACCACCACCCGCTCCTTGTCCCCTTTCCCCGGACCCGGATGGCGTGGGGGATACCATCCTGATAGGTGAGGTCGGAGTAGGTGAGGCTCAGGGCCTCGGAGAGGCGGAGGCCGGTGCCGTAGAGGAAGGCCAGGAGGGCCCAGTCCCTGAGGCCGATGCGTGGGGAGCGGTGCTTGTAGCGGCCTCCAGGAGCCTGGCCACCTCGGGGGGGGGTGAGGTAGACGGGGGAGGCGCCGAGGAAGCTTGGGGCGCTTCACCCCCTCGGTGGGGTCCTTGAGAATGGGCAGCGCCTCCACCTCGGCCAGGTAACGGAAGAACTTTCGCAGGCTGGCGAGGATCCGGCCGCCCTGTGGGGGCTCACCTCGCGGGAGGCCAGGAAGGCGCGGAGGTGCTGGCTCCCGATCTCCTCCCACCTGGGGGGCCTGCCGTAGCGCTCCCGGTACCAGGCGGAAAAGAGCCCCACGTCCAGGAGGTACTCCTTGGCGGTGCGGGGGGAGCGGCCTTCCTCCATCTCCAGGTACCTGCGGAAGCGGTGGAGGAGCTCGGCGTGGGGGTCTTGGGCGGCTACCATCTTCAGACC